>CATILC010000145.1 GCA_949516455.1 Flavobacteriia bacterium
ACATTGGTGTATCCGATCAGCGCCACACGAACCAGTGCGCCGCGGTTTCCCCGCTGCGTGGCCATTTGCTTGTCGATCTTTTTCAGGTCGGCTTTCAGTTTGCTGATCCGCCCGCGGATGATCCGGCGATCGGTCTCGATCTCCCGTTCTCCCGGTCCTTTCATGCCGATCCCGCCTTTTTGTTTCTGCAGGTGGGTCCACATCTTGGTCAATCGGGGCAGCAGGTACTCATACTGGGCCAGTTCCACTTGGGTTCGGGCATGGCTGGTCCGTGCACGTGCTGCAAAAATGTCGAGGATCAAATGGGTTCGGTCCATGACCTTCACGCTGAGCAGGCCTTCGATGTTCTTCAACTGAGAGGGCGTCAGCTCGTCGTCGAAGATGACCAGATCCACTCCTTTTGCCTTGCAGAAATCACGGACCTCCTGCATTTTCCCGCTGCCGAGATAGGTTTTGGGATGGGGCATGTCAAGTCGTTGCTGAAAGCGGCGGACTACGTCTGCACCCGCCGTATCTGCGAGAAATTCAAGTTCATCAAGATATTCGGTGCTCTTGGCTTCCTCTGTTCTGCGTTGGAAGGTGCCGATCAGTATGGCCTTTTCCGGTCCGGAAACGGCAGGGGACTTTTTGGATGAGATCAAGTTCTTGTCGCGCTACATTCCGAAAGGCCAGCGATCCCAGGGCACTCTGGAGAGCAAGAGCACGAATCCCAAGGCGTACAACGTGACGGGAGCCTTCCACTTTTCACCGCCTTCTGAGCGTTTGGTCCTGGCCCGGGCAATGGTGAACAGAACAATGGCGATGATCATGGTGCTGAGGTGCTCCACCGCATAAAAACGGTACTGTGGATTGCTCATCGCCTCTCCCGTTTTGAAGAGGAGGTACCCATTGGAGCCTACAAAATACAGGGTGAGTCCGAGCAGCAGTTGCAGATGGGCGGTCAATGTGCAGCCGAGGCTGAGAAGAGCGGAAACGGGTTTTTTCAGGATGAGGACGATCATGGTGCACGGCACCAATGCGAGCAACAAAAGCGCAAGCACGCCATGGATCTGAATGAGTAGAGAAATGTTCATGCTTCAAAAATAGTCAAGGGGGAGGAAGGGCTCAGGCTAGGCTCGAAGCCTTGTACTTTTCGAGCACAGCATCCAGGGACCGGGTCAGTTCCTCGCGATCGGATCGGGACAGCAGACGGATGTCAAACTGCTTTTGGGTGCTTTCAGCACCTGCAAAATCCTTCAGATCGATCAGAAGCTGTCTTTGTAACCCACTGCCTTTGATCGAATAGGCGCTCACCTTTCGTTTGCTGAAGGCCGTTTTATGCGACCGGGAGCTGCTCAGAGAAAAAATGCTCCGGCTGACGATGTGGATCATTTCGTAGCCATCGTCGAGTTCGAAAAGCCGAAAGCGCAGCAGGATGAGCAGAAGCATCACGGCAGCTGCAGCAAGCGCCATAGGATGTTCCTCAAATTGCTCCCCAAGGGATCCTGAGAGCTGGGAAAGACCGAGGTCGGCCAGACTGGCCAGGAGAAGGATGACGATCAAGACCCTGAGAAGGTAGAATCGGCCCTTGTTCGATATGTTATTCTGTACTTCCAACGGACAAGGCATCCCGCTTTGGGAAATGCGCCGCAAAGATGATGATTATCTCATCTTTCACCGTTCGGAGCGGGTATCATTTCCAGCGCTCCCAATGCCTGAGCAATTCTTGAGTGACCGCATCAGAGGCCGCGCCGGGGGCATGTTCTTTCATTTCAGACAAGATGCCCTTGGCCACTTTCTTTCCCAATTCCACTCCCCACTGATCGAAGCTGAAGATGTTCCAGATCCATCCCTGGCAGAATATCTTGTGCTCGTACATGGCCACAAGCTGGCCGAGTACAAAAGGCGTGAGCTCCTTGTAAAAGAAGACGTTGCTGGGTCGGTTGCCCTCGAAGATGCGGTGGGGAAGCAACTGCTCCATTTTGTCGGTCTCAATGCCTTCTCTCTGCATATTGACACGGACCTCTTTCTCATCCAAGCCATTCATTAGGGCCTGCGGCTGAGCAAAGAAGTTGGCCAGCAGGATCTCCTGCTGCTCATCGTAGGGATGCCGCGAGCGGGCCCCCGCAATGAAATCGCAGGAGGTATTCTTGGTGCCCTGATGCAGCAATTGGTAAAAGGCATGTTGGCCATTGGTGCCCGGTTCGCCCCAAATGATCGGTCCGCTTTGGTGGCCGATCTTCTTTCCTGTCCGGTCCACATACTTTCCGTTGCTCTCCATATCGGCCTGTTGGAGATAGGCGGGGAAACGATGCAACCGTTGATCGTAGGGGAGGATGGCATGAGAAGACCAGCCCAAAAAGTTGTTGTACCAAATACCGATCAGGGCCATCAGCACCGGAATGTTCTCCGAGGGTTCGGAACTGCGGAAGTGCTCATCGGTGTGTTCGGCACCCCGAAGCATTTGCTCAAAGACATCGTAGCCCAGACTGCAGCAAAGCGAAAGGCCGATGGCCGACCACATGCTGTATCTGCCACCCACCCAATTCCAAAAGCCAAAGGTCAGTTCCTCAGAGATCCCGAATTCTGCAACCGCCTCGAGGTTGGTGGAAATGGCCACGAAATGACGCTGTACGCCAGAAGCCTCGGCTGCTTGCAGAAACCACTCCCGGGCGGCCCGCGCATTGCTCATGGTCTCCTGTGTGGTGAAGGTCTTCGAGGCCACAATGAAGAGGGTGGTTTCCGGATCGAGTTCTGCAAGGCATCGATGCAGATGGATGCCGTCCACATTGGAAACATAGTGCGCCTTGATCCGGCCCGGCCCAAATTCTTTAAGGGCTTCGTAGGCCATGAGCGGCCCGAGATCCGATCCGCCGATGCCGATGTTCACCACATCGGTGATGGGTTTGCCGCTGAATCCGGTATGCGATCCGTCCAATAGAGCGGTGGAAAAGGCCTTCATCCGGTCGAGGACCTCATGTACGTCGGGAAGCACATCCATGCCATCCAACAGGACACCTGATCGGTCCGATCGGCGCAGGGCGGTATGCAAGACCGCACGGTTTTCCGTTCCGTTGATCTTTTCTCCGTTGAACAGAGCTTCTATACCGGAGCGGAGCGAAGATTCTTCGGCCAGTTCGAGGAGTGCATCCAAAATGCGGTCGTCCACCAGGTTGCGTGCATAATTGAACAGAAGGTCCTTGGATGTTTTTTGGTACGATCGTGCCCTTTTCGCATCGTCCCGAAAAGCGCTCAGTTCGATCTTCGGTGCCACTTGCTGAGCAAGCGACTCAAGATTTTTCCATGCTTTTCCCTGAGTCGGGTCAACAACTTTCATTTCTGTTCGTTTTACCATTACGCAGACGAAACTAAAGATTAGCTTTACGACCTATGTCAGAATTCCCACGATTTCGACCCAAGCAATTCACACAATTTCAAAAAGTCCTGCACAAGCGGGTGAACGACTTTATCGAAGACCGCAAACTGAAGCCTACTGTCTCCGCTCATTTGGTGGTCAAAGCAGTGGTCATGTTCGCTGCTTATCTCGTTCCCTATAGCTTTCTCCTGGCTTTCCAGATGCCATTCTACTTTGCCCTCCCTTTGTGGGCGCTCATGGGTTTGGGAATGGCCGGCATTGGAATGAATGTCATGCACGATGGCTTGCACGGCAGCTGGAGCAAAAAGGGTTGGCTCAACCGCGTGATGGGCGACAGCATCTATTTGCTTTGCGGCAATCCCTTCACCTGGAAGGTTCAGCACAATTACCTCCACCACACCTTCACGAACATCAAAGGGCTGGATGAGGATGTAGAGGTCAAGGGCCTGATGCGTTTACATAGGGAAGACGAATGGAAGCCGATCCACCGCCATCAGCATTTGTACGGGCCGATCCTGTACAGCCTGCTTACCCTGAATTGGGCGGTGACCAAAGACTTTACCCAAATGCATCGCTATTGGAAAAAAGGGCTGCTCGATCGCTTTGGAACCGATCTGAATCTTCAGATGACCAAATTGATCATCGGCAAGGTGATCTACTTCGGTTTGTTCCTGGCCATTCCACTCATCTTTTCTCCGCAGAGCTGGTACATCAGCCTCATTGGATGGATCCTTATGCATTTGGTTGGAGGCTTTGTGTTGAGCGCTGTTTTTCAGCTGGCGCATGTCGTTGAAGATGCCGAACAGTTTGGTTGGGAAGGAGAGGACATTGAGACCAACTGGATGGAGCACCAGCTCCGCACCACTTGCAATTTTTCAATGAAAAAGAGCTGGATCACCTGGCTGACGGGCGGTTTGAATTACCAGATCGAACACCACCTGTTTCCCTACATCAGCCATGCGCATTATCCCGCCATTTCGGACATCGTACGCAAGACGGCCTTGGAATTTGGCCTCCCGTATTATGGTGAGGAAGGCATGTGGAAGGCCTTGGGCAATCATTTCCGCACGCTGAGGTCTTTGGGCGCAGC
>CATILC010000146.1 GCA_949516455.1 Flavobacteriia bacterium
CTGTGTGAAGTATTCCATTGGACTGAATGGTTTTCCGGCATTGAGCGATCAGGGAAGCCTGCTTTTTCTGCTGGATTCCAACCTCCAACTCTTGACGGAAACGCAGTTTAGTGCTTCCTATCACTCTCCGCTGGTGAACACTTCCCAAGGCATACCGCTTTGCCGAAATACGGAGACGGCTTGGACGAGCAAGCTGGCCTCCTGGGGAGCGGGTTGCGGTTGCGGTGCATCGGGATCTTATTCCAAAGAGTCGATCACTCTCTCCTCAGACTGCATCAGCCCGAATTCAGATGGTCATCAGGACGAGCTGCAGATCCGGATCCGATCGCCGTTTCCTAAAACAGTGGTTCAACTCAAAGTCCTCAACGAGATCGGTATTCCTGTCGGACATTTGCTGCAGGATGAATTCATGGGCACCGAACATGTGCTGACTTGGGACGGAACCGATGGATCCGGTGAACGGATGCGGGTCGGATTGTATTTTTTCTGGCTGCAACTCCGGGGGGAAGGAGGCCAAACCAAGAGCAGATACAAAGCGTTTTCTGTCTGTCAATAGATAGAGTCAGAGCTTTTTATTCATAACAACGGAAGTGACCAAAGAAGAAAAGATCGCCGCTTTTGACCCGAGCGGAGCATGCGCGAACAACAGCCTCTTCGGCCTGCCATTCAATGCCGAGGAATCAAATGTCATTCTCATCCCTGTGCCCTGGGAAGCCAGCGTGAGCTTCAGAAGAGGCACATCCTGTGCGCCCGAGTCGATCAGGCAGGCCTCTCAGCAAGTGGACCTCTGCGATGCCTTTCTTCCCGATGGTTGGAAAAATGGATATTTCCTGCTCGCAGAAGATGGAGCACTGGCAGAAAAGAGCGCGGAGGCACAAAAGCTGATAGAAAACCGACGCAGTTCAGAAGCGAAACAAAAACTGGACAGTACTGCTGCTGCGGATCTTCTTTGCACCGATATGATCGAGCAGGTGCGCCACAAGGCGAAAAGTTGGCTGGATCGCGGCAAGATCGTTGCCGTCCTGGGCGGTGATCACAGTACGCCACTTGGCCTTCTTCAAGCCTTATCAGAGCTACACGCAACAATTGGCGTATTGCAGATCGATGCCCATATGGATCTAAGAGAGAACTTTGAAGGTCTGAGGTATTCCCATGCGGGCATCATGCGGAATGCACTCGCGATCCAGCAAATACAAAAGATCGTTCAGGTAGGGGTCCGAGACTTTTGCCAGGACGAATGGACATTCGCGCAGAGCCATGCAGAACGTGTTCAATGTTTCTTCGATCGCCAGATGCAACGCGAAAAACTCGAAGGCCGCAAATGGTCGTCCATCTGCGAGGAAGTGATCGGGTTTCTTCCACAAAAGGTGTATGTCAGCCTGGACATCGACGGCTTGGACGCCTCCCTTTGCCCCTCCACAGGAACACCCGTACCGGGCGGGATGAAGTGGGAGGAAACGCTTGTCCTGCTCGAAGAGATCGTCCGAAGCGGCCGCCAGATCATCGGCTTCGATCTGTGCGAGGTCGGCGCCTCAAATGGGGATTCCTGGGATGCGGTGGTCGGTGCTCAATTGCTCTATCGTCTGTGCAATCTGAGCATGGCTTCACGCCCCTGAGCCTTTTTCACCTTCTTTTTTCCGCACCTCCTGCACCTGCTTTCCCACAGAGTGCTTGTGAATGATGCGAAAAAGCTCCTCCACTTGCCTTTGGTCAATGCCTGATTCCTCCGCGTGTGCGCTTCGCGTCTTTAGAACTTCCTTCCAACGAGACCACTGAAAGAAAGCCAGACCCTCCTTTTCTTTTTCGCGTGCGATGGTCGCCACATGCTCCAGTCGCTTCCCGAATAAGTTCATCAACTCGGCATCGATGCCGTCGATGAGCGCCCTTTCCTTCCTGATGCGCTCAGGGATCTCTTCCGGCCGATGGACTTGACGGTGCATCTTGAGCTGGTCGATGGCCTCGATCAGTTGTTCTGGATCCATTTGCTGTTCGGCATCACTCAGAGCGTGGACTGGATCCGGATGTACCTCGATCATCAAACCATCGAGACCGAGCTCCAATCCGATCTGTGCCAATTCCGCCACATAGGACCGATCGCCGGCAATGTGGGAAGGATCGCACAGGACAGACAATTCCGGCCATTGTTCTTTCAAGGCAATGGCCAGTTCCCAGCCAGCTGCATTGCGATAGGGATGCGCATTGAGCGAAAAATATCCTCGGTGTACTGCACCCAATTCGGCAATCCCTGCCTTGTGAAAGCGTTCGAGTGCGCCCATCCAAAGTCCGATCTCCGGGTGGATGGGGTTTTTGACGAGTACCTGAACATCTGCACCACGCATGGCTTCTGCGATCTCCTGAACGTAAAAAGGATTCACCGTGGTTCTCGCGCCGATCCACAGCATGTTGATCCCTGCCTTGAGACAGGCATCCACATGTTCGGGCTTGGCCACCTCTGTACACACAGGCAGATCGAGTTCTGCACCAGCTTCCACCAACCAGGGAAGGGCCTGTACACCAATGCCTTCAAAGGAATCGGGCCGTGTCCGAGGCTTCCAAACACCTGCCCGTATGGCTGAGAGGCTCTTTACTCCTTTCAGCGGACGGACCGCCGCCAACATTTGCTCCCGTGACTCAGCACTGCAGGGTCCGGCAACAAGAAAAGGTTGTCCGTCGGTACGTCTAAAGGGACTTTGTGATGTCATAGGCTACAAAGAGAAAACCGCTCAATCGATCAATCGTTCGAACCCTCGACCACCAAGACCATTTCGCCACGTGGTTCCCTTTCCTCAAATTCCAGCAGAAGATCGGCCAAACTGCCCCTGTGATGCTGCTCATACATCTTGGAAATTTCTCGACTGACACAAGCACTGCGCCCTGCGCCAAAGTGCTCCGCCAGTTCCTTAAGGGTCTTGAGCAATCGATGTGGTGCTTCAAAAAAGACCATGGTCCGGCGTTCACTGCTCAGCTCCTGCAGACGGGTCTTGCGGCCCTTCTTTGCAGGCAGGAATCCCTCGAAGACAAAACGATCCAGTGGGAGTGCAGAAGAGACCAAAGCAGGAAAAACGGCGGATGCACCAGGCAAACACTCGACTTCCACACCTTCCTTCACACATTCACGGACCAATAAGAATCCTGGATCGCTGACTCCTGGCATTCCTGCATCGCTGATCAAAGCCATCTGCGCCCCGCTTTTGAGTTCACCCACAACACCTTCGAGTTGTTTGTGCTCATTGAAAGAGTGGAAGGACTTCATCCTGGTGGAGATCTCGTAATGTCCAAGAAGTTTCCCGCTGTTGCGCGTATCTTCTGCCAATATGAGATCCACCTGCTTCAAGATCCGAATGGACCGGAAGGTTGCATCTTCAAGGTTGCCGACAGGGGTGGGAACGACATATAGTTTCACGGTATCAAAGATGCGACACCTCGGCATCTTTCTCGCCTCAGCACTTCTTTTTCCGGTTTTCGGACAAGCCCAGAACGAAGATCCTGCAGAAGTCGTTTTGAAGCTCCTGTCCACGGCTTCTCCCTTCGCCCGTGATTCAATGACCATTCACCTGGAAGCACACAGTTGGGAGAGCCTGGCATATTGGGACTCAGGCACCGAGGCAGAACGCGCCCAACTGTTCGAGGCGGTTCCGGATGTTTATCGCTTTAAGAATGGCACATTCGATCTCCTCTTATTCGCGCAGGAAGAAGGCGAAAGAAGAAGAATATCCGGGGTTTATCAACAGACAGAAGACCGCTTGCTGTTTTATGATAAATCGAATCGAACGCTCCTCGACTCCTGGACGATCCGATTCCTGGACGCCCATTATCTGGCTGTTGACATGGACGGGTTGCGCGTCTTTTTTGTGGCCCCCGACCAGGACCCACTGGCCCCTTAGCGGCTATGTTGATATCTCTGAGGAATACCAATGTCCTGATCCAATGATGGTTCCATTATTTCTTTAACTTTAAAGAAGATTAAAAGCAAATGGAACTCACCGACAAAATCAAGGCAAGTATGCTGATCGGAAGCGTGGTCATGCTGATCGCCACGATCACCTTGCTCGCCATCTTCGTGTTGGGCTGAAAGGCACGAAACATTTGAATATCTTCGGTCGTCCCAAATGAATCGAATGGGACCTGAGTCTTTATTTTCCTTATGAGTCGGTTTTTACAGTGGGTCGGTGGCGGCGTCGGCTGGGCACTCGGTGGGCCCATAGGTGCGCTGATTGGATTCGCTCTTGGACGTGTCTTCGACCAGGAAGAATCTGAATCAGTGATCGAAGGCTACGGCACAAGCCAACAAAGCGGTCCCCGAGACTTCGAGATCAGTCTTTTGATCTTATCCGCAGTCGTGATCAAGGCGGACGGGCGAACCAAGGAAGAAGAAATGCAGTTCGTGCGGAAGTACTTTGCACGGATGTATGGCGCCAAACATGCCAATCAGAGTTTTCAGCTTTTCAGGGAGATCGTTCCTCAAAAGATCTCCGTTCACGAGGTGTGTGCGCAGATCCGAAAGCACATGTCCCATGCGGCGCGCCTTCAATTGCTTCACTTCTTATTTGGCATCTCTCAGTCCGATGGAGATGTTGCTCCGAAGGAAGTGAAGACCATCGAACAGATCGCCACCTATCTCTACATCAACGAAAAAGACTTCCTGTCCATTCGTTCGATGTTCTACACCGATTCGACGCACCACTATGAAGTGCTGGAGGTGAACCCCGAGGCCAGCGAAGATGAGATCAAGAAAGCCTACCGACGCTTGGTCAAAAAATTCCATCCGGACAAACTGGAAGGTCTGGGAACAGAGGCCAAAAAGGGTGCTCAAGAGAAGTTTGTAAAGGTCCAGCAGGCCTACGACAGCATCTGCAAAGAGAAGGGCATCAAGTAAAATCCGCCAGGATCTTTTCGCGCAGCTCGGTCAGATGGCTCATCGCCCTTCGCTTCCATCGGAGTCGCTCGATCTCTGAGCTGCCGCTGATCAGTGCGGACCGGGTTTGCTGAACCTCCATGAAGTATTCCATCTCTTCGATCATCTTGGGGTCCGCTGTCTTGATGAAATTCAGGCCCGCCCAAACCAGAAAGATCCGGCTACCGGCTGCCGAACGAAAGTAGATGTGGTTGTCCATGACCATGATGTCGTTGTAGAACATGCGGAAGGGAACATTCAAGGGGGCGTTGCTCAGACTTTCGCCCATGCGCTGACCAACGGTGGCTTGTCGGTAGATCCAGTCGATCATTTCCTCGGCATCTTCCAGTATCAGCAATGCTTCCTTGTCTTCAATGCGGCCCGATTCTCTGTAGTACTGCAACTGGCGAAATACACTCACCACCGAAGTGTCGTTCCAAACTTCTGTGCTCGGGATCGACAGATAGGTGCGGCACAATTCCCGGGAGATCTCGATCATTTCTGAATCCACCTCTGCCTCCATCTGATCATTCTGAGAAGCCTCATAGATCGAATTCAGCCAGACCTTCATCTTGAATGGCCCCAGATGCGGATAACGAAAGGTGTAATAGATGGGAATGTCTTTGGCCAGATAGAACAGTTCGCTGTTCTCAAGCTGAGTGAAACTCTTTAACTCCTGTAGACTGTTCCTCAAGTACGCAACAAAGTCCTTCTCTGTCTTGATGAATGGGTTGCGCTGGAAGGTCACAAAGTCCTTTCCCCCTCCAGTGAGGGTGTCCAAAGAGATCCCGTACCGACCGGCAATGCGTACGGTCTCGTCTATGGTATAGGAGGTGGCGCCCTGCAGCCGCCGATAAACTCCTGCCTGGCTCACGCCTAGAAGATCCTGAAGCTCAGCGACAAGTTCTTTCTGCGGCGTCTGGTATAACAACAACTCATTGAACTTGGATTGAATCTCTTTCATAAATCGATAATTGGGTTCTTCAAATCTATTCTAATTCTCATTATCCGAATAAGCCACACATTCAATCAAGAATATTTTATCATTTTTTGACATTGTTATCTTTTTTCAGTGAACGAATTATCGTCTTTCGATAATCTTTTTCCTGATTCATTAAAATTCGATCCAGTGCCGCTCAAGGGTCGGCGGAGATTTGTGCTCAGAAGATGAATCAAAAACAAACACCATGAAAAACATCAACCTCTTCACGCTGATCACAGCAACTGTTCTGAGCGTGAACATCCATGCACAAACCATTATCGACCCCGGAAGCGACGTACCCATCATCAAACCCCTCCAGCTGGATGGCCCAAGGGTAGGCGTGACCATGCTCAACTCTCAATTCTACAATCGGAACATCAACGACAGCCTGGGCGTGGGACCCATCATTTCCCAATTCGGATGGCAGTTCGAATGGAAATACTTTGAAACACCAGGAGGAAGCGCGGGCCTGTTCGAATTCATTCCCATGATCGGAGGTTTGGACCAAGGTCTGTTCATCCCCAGCGCAAACGCCCTGGTTGGCTTCCGCACAGGAAAAGGCTGGGAAGTCGGATGCGGCCCCAATGTGAGTGTGGTCGGGACGGGCTTTGTCATAGCGGCCGGATACACATTCAAAAGCGGCTACATGAATTTCCCTGTGAATTTTGCGATCATACCGGGAAAGACTCAGACCCGTTTCTCCATTTTGATCGGTTGGAATAAGCGATCTTCCTAGGACATACGGATGCGCACAGAGAAAGAGGGCTTTTGCCCTCTTTTTTTATTCCGATTCACCTTCAAATAGTGTCCGAACGGTCTGTGCATTCAGCCCTTTTTCCTCCCGCAGATAACGGGCGAATACATCGGTGAATCCATGGGTCACATACACATGATTGGCACCTGTGGCCTCGACCGCCTGGTTCAAACCTTTCCAATCCGCATGGTCGGAGATCACAAAGCCACGGTCCATTCC
Source organism: Flavobacteriia bacterium (assembly GCA_949516455.1). GTDB lineage: Bacteria > Bacteroidota > Bacteroidia > Flavobacteriales > Schleiferiaceae > RFXV01. Next base: position 6,850 of record CATILC010000146.1, read on the forward strand.
ACCTCGTTTTTTCTGCCCACGTATCGACATCCAACCAGAGGCCATGGCCACGACCGGCCGCACAAAGCGCTTGAACCAGGGTGTTCCGACCGCAGCCGGTGGACAAATGACCAGCGCTCTTCCCAGTGTTTCCTTGTCTTTGATCTGAGCGGCTGAAATACTTTCGGGAAGGGAAATGCCCTGCTGTCGATAGACCTCATTGAGGGCCTCCACGGCGCCATGCGTGAGGAAAATACCCGGACCGTCTGATATCCCATGCAGCAGCCGTTGCGCTTTGCCCAAAGAATAAGCGCAAATGACACTGGTCCGGCCCTGGGCAGCATTACTGCGCCACCAGGCTTGGATCTGCTGGTAGACAGACGCTTGATCTTCCCAATCATAAACGGGCAAACCAAAAGTTGATTCGGTGATGAAGTGCTCGCAGGGAACCGGTTCAAAGGCCCCGCTGATCCCGTCATCCTCGAGTTTATAGTCCCCGCTCACCACCCATACCTCACCCTTGTATTCCACCCGTATTTGTGCGCTGCCCAAAATATGGCCCGCCGGATGGAAGCTGAATCGGACACCGTTCTCAACGATGTGCGTTCCAAATTCGATGGGCTGAATCCGCGCCTTGGGAATGCGGTGCTGAATGGCAGGTGCGGCCTGCTGACTGCAGAGATAGTCTTCGTGACCGCTTCTCGAATGGTCGGCATGCCCATGCGTGATCAGGGCCTTTTTGACCGGCCGCCAAGGATCGATGTAGACGTCGGCCTGCGCACAATAAATTCCCTTATCATTGAATTTCAATAATCCCATGAAGCATTAACCCTCAATGCGACCGAAAGTATGAATGAACCCATCAACAGCCAGCAGGCCCCCAAAGCCGTGGGCGCCTACCCACACGCGCGCAGGGTGGGCAACTTACTCTTCCTGAGCGGCGTAGGACCCCGAAATGCGGGATCGGGAACGCACGACAGTGCAGTGAACGGACTGGAACTCGATCACAACGGGAACTTTGCCGCCTTCGATTTCGAGGCCCAGGTGCACTCGGTGTTCGCCAACGTCCGCGCCATACTCGAAGAGGCGGGAAGCAACTGGGAGAAATTGGTGGACATCACGGTCTTTCTGGTGGATATGAAAAGGGACTTCCACACTTTCAATCGGATCTATGCCGAGTATTTCCCGAACAATAAACCCTGCCGGACAACCGTCGCTATAGATGCGCTTCCAACGCCGATCGCCATCGAACTCAAATGCATCGCTGAAGTCTGAGGGTTCAGATCTCTGGGCTTACGTAGACGTTTTCCGCAAATTTTCCACTGACACTGACCTCTCTCTTCTTATCGATCCGGATCAGGAGAGAGTCATCAAAAGTTCTGCGCTCGAGCAATTTAAGGTGGCTGCTCAGTTCGAGACCCAGCGTATTGACGTATTGCAGAAATGCCACAGAATTGTCCCGAACCGCCACAATGCGGCAACAAGTCCCGACCTCCATCTGCCGCAAAGTTTTCTTGGCTGCCGGCTTGTAGCTTGAATCCGCTGCGGGAATGGCATCACCGTGGGGGTCGGTCTCTGGGTGTCCCAGGAATGATTCCAATTCACGGATCAGCTTTTCGGAACGGATATGCTCCAGTTCCTCTGCCACTTCGTGGATCTCATCCCAGCCAAAATTCAGATGTGTGTAGAGAAAGGTCTCCCAAAGTCGGTGCCTGCGGATCATGTCCAGCGCCATGCGTTGACCGGAAGCGCTGAGTTGCAATTTTCCGTAGCGCTCGTAACGAACAAGACCTTTGATCTTCAGCCGCTTGAGCATGGCATTGACCGAGGAAGGCGATACCTGAAGGTATTCGGCCACCTTTCCAGTACCCGTTTGCTTTTCCCGACTCTCGAGTGTCAGGTGAAAAAGGGCTTTCAAATAATTCTCCTCGGCTGAACTGAGCTCCATTCCCATTTGTTCTACGCATCTAACTTATTAGCTTTGACGCTGAAAAGAAAATCTCGGCGCAAGCCGTTCAGTTCCCGCCTTTGACTTCATCCGAACGATCCGACCAAGAGCTTCTCCTGCAGGTAGACAACCTAACAGTGAGCTACCACCACAAACCCGTCCTCTGGGACATCAATTTTGAATTGCCACAGGGGACCATCACCGGGGTCATTGGACCGAATGGCAGCGGCAAGACCACTCTTTTGAAATCCATCATGGGACTCCTTCCTGCGGATTACGGTTCCATTTCACTCTTCGGCCAGTCGCTCGATGAAGTGCGCAACCGGATCAGTTACGTACCCCAAAGAGAATCTGTGGACTGGGATTTCCCGGCCACCATTCGGGATGTGGTGATCATGGGTCGCTACCGAAAAGAGAATTTGTTCCGACGCCTGAAGAAAGAAGACCACGAGATCGCCCGCGAGGCCATGGAACAAGCGGGTCTTCTTGAAATGGCGGATACGGCGATCTCCGAACTCTCCGGGGGACAACAGCAACGCGTATTTCTGGCACGGGCTCTGGCCCAGAAAGCCGATCTGTATCTGATGGACGAACCCTTCGTGGGCGTAGATGCCGCCACGGAAGATGCCATCTTGAAATTGCTCACCCGGATGCGTGACGAAGGCAAGTCGGTCATCATCGTTCACCACGATCTGCAGACTGCCTATTCCTTTTTTGACCACATCGTCTTATTGCGTACGCGATTGGTCGCTTCAGGACCGAAAGATGAAGTCTTCACAACGGATAATCTTCAGGATGCCTACGGAGGTCGGCTGAGCGTTCTCTCCCGTATTGGCGATCTAATGAAACGCGAAGAAGTGCAGATGAAACAAGGACCTGGCGAATGAATCTGAACGCAGAATCTTTGCTGGGGCCCTGGTTTCTGTCTCAGGATCCGGTTTTCCAGGCTTTTATGGCCACCTCCTTCACCTGGTTGCTTACGGCAGCCGGCGCTTCTTTGGTCTTCTTCTTCAAGAACATGAGCCGAAAATGGCTCGACGGCATGCTCGGTTTCACCGGGGGTGTGATGATCGCCGCCTCCTATTGGTCGCTTCTTGCACCCGCCATTGCCATGAGCGAGGCTCAAGGACAGATCTCCTGGCTTCCGCCAGCTGTCGGCTTTGCACTGGGCGCATTGTTCCTCTATGGCCTGGACAAATTCGTGCCTCATTTGCACATCAACTTCAAGAAAGAAGAAAGCGAGGGGCCCAAAACGGACTGGAAGCGTTCTACCCTGCTCGTACTGGCCATCACATTGCACAACATCCCGGAAGGTCTGGCTGTGGGCGTGGCGTTCGGGGCCTATGCATCGGGAGTAGACGGGGCCAGCCTGGGGGCTGCACTCGCTTTGGCCATTGGCATCGGACTGCAGAACTTCCCGGAAGGATTGGCTGTGAGTATGCCGCTGCGCCGGCAAGGCGTGAGCGCCAAAAGGGCCTTTTGGTTCGGCCAGCTATCGGCCATTGTCGAACCCATCGCTGGAGTGGTGGGCGCCGTGGCCGTCCTTTATATGCAACCTCTTCTGCCCTATGCTCTTGCCTTCGCTGCTGGGGCGATGATCTACGTGGTGATCGAAGAAGTGGTTCCCGAGACCCAGCGCGATCGGTTCACAGACATTGCCACCCTTGGATTCATCGGCGGATTCCTGGTGATGATGATCCTGGATGTTGCCCTGGGTTGAGCCGCTCGGCTGCCGCTTACCTTTGTCGAACCGAACGTCCATCTGCTTGTTCTTGAAATATGACCGCAGACGAAGTCCAAGAGTTAAGAAAAGAGTTTCCCATCCTCGGTGAGCATGTCCATGGACAGCCACTGATCTACCTCGACAATGCGGCAAGCAGCCAGAAGCCGCTTCAGGTGATCGATGCGGAAGCACAATACTACCGCCACAGCCACAGCAATGTCCACCGCGGAGTGCACCAGATGAGTCAGCGTGCGACCGAAGCCTTTGAGCAGGCGCGCGAAAAAACACGGGTATTTCTCAACGCCCGTGAAACTGCAGAAATCATTTTCACCAAGGGCTGCACAGACGCCATCAACACTGTGGCCCATGGATTCGGTCAAACACTTTCCAAGGGCGATGAAGTTCTCATCTCTCATCTGGAGCACCACAGCAACATCGTTCCCTGGCAGATGGCCTGTGAGCGATCGGGCGCCACATTGAAGGTGATCCCGATGAAGACGGACGGCACCTTGGATTGGAGCGAAGAACTGCTGACCGAAGCCACTCGGATCGTCGCCGTGAACCATGTCTCCAATGCGTTGGGAACGATCAACCCGGTGGAACGCATCATTGCCGATGCGCACGCCAAAGGCGCACAGGTCCTGATCGACGGGGCACAGTCCGGTCCGCATATGGCCATCGATGTACAGGCACTGGATGCCGATTACTACTGCATAAGCGGGCACAAGGTCTATGGACCGACCGGCATTGGCGTGCTCTACGGAAAGCTCGACAGATTGAAGGAACTTCCGCCCTATCAGGGAGGAGGCGATATGATCAAGGAAGTGCGTTTCGAAGGGACCACCTATGCCGAACCGCCCTTCAAATTTGAAGCAGGAACGCCCAATATTGCAGGCGCCGTAGCCCTGGGAGCCGCCTTCGACTTTATGGCTTCGGTCGGGACCGAGCGTATCGCGCGTCATGAAGAATCGCTCCGCAAGTTGGGCGAAGAAGCGCTCATGGAGATCGACGGGTTGAGGATCTATGGAACGGCTAAAAACAAGGCCAGTGTGATCTCCTTCCTGATCGGAACGAATCACCCATACGATACCGGAGTGCTGCTCGATCAGATGGGGATTGCGATCCGGACCGGACACCATTGCACCCAGCCCATTATGGATCATTATGACATTCCGGGCACGGCCAGAGCGTCATTTGCTGCCTACAACACCGAAGAGGAGGTCCTTAAATTTGTGGACGGCGTGAAACGAGTCGCCCAAATGCTGCAGTGAACGCGTGACCATTCAACAAGCACAAACGGAGATCGAAGAGGAATTTGAACTCTTTGACGATTGGATGCAGAAATATGAGCATCTGATCGAGCTGGGCAAGGACCTGCCGCAGATCTCGGAAGAGCACAAGGACGATGAGCATCTGATCAAAGGATGCCAAAGCCGGGTTTGGTTGGATGCCCGCCTGGAGAATGGGCGTGTGCGCTACAGCGCGGACGGAGATGCACTGATCACCAAGGGGATCATCTCGCTTTTGGTGCGCAGTCTGGACGATCAGCCGGCAGCAGATATTGTGGAAGCAGATCTTAAGTTCATTGACCGCATCGGGCTCAAGGAACACTTGTCCCCCACACGGGCCAACGGTCTTTTGAGCATGGCCAAACAAATGAAATTTTATGCGCTGGCCTTTCAGGCCCAAAACGGAGACGCCTATGGATGAAGAGCAACTTCAGAAGATCGGAGCAGAGGTCGTTCAGGTCTTGAGCGAGATCTACGACCCGGAGATCCCTGTGGACATCTACCAGCTCGGACTGATCTACGACGTGCAGGTGAGCGAAGACAAGGATGTGAAGATCTTGATGACACTGACCTCGCCGAACTGCCCCGTGGCCGAAAGCCTGCCCGAGGAAGTACGCCTCAAAACCCAAGCGCTTGAGCAGGTGAATGAAGTGGAGGTGGAGATCACCTTTGAACCGCC
>CATILC010000147.1 GCA_949516455.1 Flavobacteriia bacterium
CCGGAGAAATCGTTGGAGCGGTATTCGAGACTGCAGTTCAGGTTTGAACGCCCGCTCAGGCTGTATTGGATGTTGAGATTCTGGCGCAAGGACACAAGGGATTCAGCTCCGGAGCTATTCGTGCTCTCAGAGAATCCTGTCTGGGACCGAAGGTTGAATTCCGGTCTGAATTGCCAGCTGAGTTGCAATTCCACTTCCTGTTTTTGAAGCTTGTAGTTCCGCTCTGTGAAACCGGGCGTGAACAGTCCCTTTTCCTCCAACTCCACCCGGGTCTGTCCACTCAGAGCCTCGCTTATCTGCGATCTGAGGATCAGACGGTGCGTCCTCTGTTCATTTCCCTCGGGGCCATAGGCCTGGATCTGTCTGTTCTTCAGATGGATGAAACTGTATTCGCCCCCGAAGCGCAATTGTGTCCTGTTGTAGAACAGGCTTATGCGGTTGTTCTCTCTCCTTGTGAGGGAAAGGGAGTCCGCAGAGGGTCGTTGGAACGGGTCGAGCGAATTCAGTTCGCCATTCAGCACTTGGATGTTCTCCAGGCTGTAGCTCCACTGGCTGCTCCAGCGCGACCAAAAGGGTTTTTCTGGTCTGTTTCGCACCCAGGCCAGAGGTCGGATACCCAAGGTTTGGCTCACAAGTGTTCGCCCGGCTTCCTGTAAACTGCGCCCGGGCGTGTAGATCTTGACAAATCGGCCTTCGCCAGGCAACTGGGCCCGCTCGAATTCATTGAGTTCCTGCAGGCCATTTCCGTTGTAATCCACCCAAGTGTACAATCCGGCCCCATTGGGCACCTCGAGGTAGGAAAAAGTTCTGAGTGGTTGGTTGCTGATGCCCGATTCGTAGAATGTATTCCAGTGGATCCCCTTGTTCAGGAAGTGTTCCTGATACCGCAAACGGGAAGTGAAGCTGCTTTTGCCTTCGAGTCCATCCTGCGATGGCTGAAATGAACGGAATTGAAGATCGGCACTGGCCAAACCGCCTCTTTCTGTTCGATAACGCGAATTGGCCCGCACGCCATGGGCATTCGCGGAACGACTCAACGGACCGTCCGAGCGCGTGCTGTCGTCGCTCCGCTGAAACACACCCAGTCGGAGGTAGGTTGCGTCGACGGAGTCGCCAAGCTCCTGGAAGAATTCATTCTCAAAGAAGGAATAGCCACCTTTTTGTTGCGCCCGGACACCGCTTGCCGTATTCCATTCGCCCCGGCTGATCACCCCCATCGAATAGCGTCCCCATTTCCTTCTCAGGAACAGCCGCTCCCGGGCAAAAGAAGAGCTGCCGCTGCTGTCTTTTGAAGCGAGCCAACTGGCGTTTCCATTCATTTCCCAGCGCGTGCTTTTCTTCTCGAACCGAATGGATGGCTTGAAACCGGAATACAAGCTTCCCTGTCGAAGTGCGGAGAGATCGGCCTTCCATTTTGTAGAATCTGTTGTATAGGCCAATGACATCCGACCCAGATGCAGATCGAGCGCCTGGTCGGAGAGGTTCCAGTCCCGCGCAAACTCCACATTCCGGATCCGTTCGACGGTCTTGAATTCCTTCTGATCGAACTGATATTCCGTCCGGTATTCCCATTTCTGCTTTTTCTTCTGCCATAGAAGATTGAAGGCGTGGCCGATATCGTCCGAGGCATCCCTTTCTGAAAGACGGTTCCTGTCGTCCCGGCTTGTCGCCCATTCGGCGCTCCACTGGCCATATTTCTCATCCTGGAAGTGCAGTTGCTGGCTCATCACCTGCAACTGATTGGGTGCCTGAAGCCTTCTGATGGGCGCATAATTCCCCTGCGGCTCGCCATTGATCGGAGCCACCCAGCGGTACACATTTCCATTGGCGAGTCTTTGGTCGAGCACATAGTTGCCCTGGCCATTTCCAACTTCGAGGAAACTGGCTGTATAGCGTGTGCTTTGGGAATCTGCCGGCGAATAGACCAATATGGAATCCAGGCCGAGGCTATCGGTCAGCCGATAGGGAAACTCACCGGGAAGGCCCGAGTAGGGACGGATCGAGGAAAATCTTAGAGCATTCCACTGGTCACCTGCAGCGGCCAGTTGCTTTCTCTCTTCATCGTTCAAAGTGAGTTGAAGCGGCTGATCAGGATGGTCCTGTTCACTGAACCATCGGCTCCGCACTTCCCAATTCCCTTTTTTGAAGCCAAGGTCTCCGAAGACCGCAGAGCGTAAGTAGGCCTGGTCGGTGTATTGAAATTCCACATTGATGCGGTGTTCCCTTGCGATCGGTCGGCGTGATGTGAAGGTGAGTTCTCCTGTGGTGTAGTTCATCAGGTAGTCTGCATCTGCCCCTCTTTGCAGCAGCACACCGTCGATGAACACCCGCTCGCTGCCTGAGATGATGAAGATGAATTGTTCGCCATTCGCCCCGCTGAGTGGATAGGGTCCCTGATTGCCCTCTTCGCCCATGAAGGTGTTGCGATGGAAGCGTCCACGGGCCAGGGCGCCAGATGCGGTCACATCCAAAGTCCCGCCCCGGGTGGGAAGTTCGGTCTGCAAAAGACCGCCCGTCACTCTTTTTTCGAAGTTCAGGAACCGGCTGTCTTCTGAACGCAGTTGGATATCCCCTGCCCGCACAGTTCCAAAATCGTCGTTCTCAAGCTCAATGAAGATCTGGTCGAACTCACGGACCTGTTGGGAGAAACCATCGGCCTGAATGGGAATGCTGTTGTCTGCGATCGAGGCCTTGATGCGTGTGCCTTCAGAGAGTCGTCCCGAGAGCTGAAGGTTGAAATTGGAATTCAATACCGCGTTCTGACCATTTCCAAAAGAAAGGCTTCTGCTGATCGATCCGCTTCTGTTCAGACCGTTGAATGGCCTTTGCTTTGGAATTTCTTCCAGTGAGTTTCCCTGTGGGTCTCTGAGTACCGGTATTCCGTAGTCGGAAAGTGGCCGCAAGTACGCAGCTTTGGACAGATCGAGCTGTAAGGCCTGAAAGTGGACCACAGCATCTTGGGACAGACCGCCGGGGACCCAAACGCCTTTCAGATCAGGGAACCAGCGGTACAGGTCGGGAGAAAGTGTATCGCCTTGAACCTGCAAAACGAATGAGGAGGTGATGATGGTCCTTTCCGAACAGTAAAGGCTGTCGCTTCCGGCTGAAAAACTGCGCTCCTGCAGGCGCTGGGCACTCAATGAATGAGCGATGCCCACAGCGAAGAACAAGATCCACAGGTATTTTCTCAATTCACCCTTTGGCGCTAATTTCCCGTACATGAAGATCATCTCATACAATGTGAACGGAATACGGGCCGCCCTGAAAAAGGGGTTTGGGCAGTGGCTCGAAGAGGAATCTCCTGATGTGATCTGCCTGCAGGAGACCAAGGCCATGAAAGAGCAAGTCGATACGGCGCTTTTTGACCATTTGGGCTACCATCATCACTGGCATTCGGCAGAAAAGAAAGGATACAGCGGAGTGGCCATATTGTCCAAGAAAGCACCGGATCGGGTCGTTGCAGGTTGCGGTATAGACTATATCGATGCAGAGGGCAGAGTATTGCGTGCAGACTTTGGTGATGTGAGCGTGTTCAGCCTGTATTTTCCTTCAGGGAGTGCGGGGGACATCCGACAAGAAGTGAAGATGCGTTTTTTGGTGGATTTCCATGAGTGGATCAAAAACATCCGGACCGAACGCCCAAATCTCGTCCTTTCGGGCGATTACAACATCTGCCATCAAGCGATCGACATACACGATCCTGTCCGGAACGCTTCGGTCAGTGGATTCCTTCCAGAGGAACGACAATGGGTGACGGACTTTTTGGAAGATGGCTTCGTCGACAGTTTTCGTGAACGGGTCAAGGAACCGCATCACTACAGCTGGTGGAGCTACAGAGCCAATGCACGAGCCAACAACAAGGGCTGGCGCATAGACTACAATATGCTTAGTGAGTCGTTGGCTGCCCGCCTGAAGCATTCGGCCATACTTCCCGAGGTGAAGCACTCCGACCACTGTCCGATCCTGGTGGAACTCGGCTGACTATTCACATTAAGCGGGGGATTACTCCTTGATCCGGGGTCTGAAAAAAGATTCCTTCGGAAGCATCTTGCAACAAATTTCAACTATGAGAGCTGTTGCCTTCCTCCTCCTTGTTCTGGGTCTTTCTTCCTGCGTGAGCAGCAAGGTGCACAAAGACCTTTTGAGCAGATATTCAGCCCTTGAAGCCGAGTCGGATTCTCTGAGGAATGCCGAGTTCAATTGTCGGCAGTTGGTGGAAACCCTGAACAGCGATCTTGAAAAGTGCCGAACGGATGTGGCCGGACTCCAGGCCGATACGGCTGAGTCGGGCAAGGAGTTGCGCAAGATGAACCGCAATTATGCCGACCTGAGCCGGAGCTACGATTTCCTTCTGGAGAACAACAATGCACTGCTCACCAACAGCGCACGTGAAAACAAGAAGATGCTTGAGCGTCTTCAGGAACTGGATATGCGGCTGCAGGATGAACACGACTCGCTGGTCGAGGAACGGGCCAATCTCTCCGAGCTGACTGCTCGGCTGGCTCAGCGGGAGGCCCGCGTAAAGGAGTTGGAGTCGGTGATCGGCAAACAGGACTCGGTGGTGCGCTACATACAGAATATGGTCAGCGATGCGCTGAGCAGCTACGCAGGAAAGGGACTGACCGTCGAAAACCGAGGGGGCAAGGTCTATGTGTCTTTGGACAATCGCCTGCTCTTTGAATCCGCGAAATGGACGCTCAATGTTGGAGCGAAAGAGGCTTTGGGACGCCTGGCTGAGGTTTTGGCAGCGAATCCTGAATTGAGCATTACCGTGGAAGGACACACAGATTCTGATGCGTTCAGCGGACGCAATGGAGTGCGCGACAACTGGGATCTGAGCGTCATGCGGGCGACAGCCGTGGTCAAAGAGCTCACGGCAAAAGAAGGGGTGGATCCCTCGTCCATTGTGGCCAGTGGTCGCGGCGAATTCGCACCCATTGCGGAGAATGATACCGACGAGAACAAGGCCAAGAACAGAAGAACAGAGGTGATCATCACACCCGATCTGAGTGCTCTGGCC
>CATILC010000148.1 GCA_949516455.1 Flavobacteriia bacterium
GCATCCTTTCCCCTTTGGGTCACTGCGCAGTTTGCGGATGATCAGAATACGGTTCTCTGGCGCGAGTTTTTGAGTTTCACCAGTATTCAGGAGGTCATTCACGATGACCAAACCGTCTACGGCGCCTCACAGCAGGGCGTTTTCATTTTTGATGATGTTTACAAGACCACCGAACGCTTGACCAAGGTCAGCGGGCTGAATGATTTTGACATTGTGGACATCGGATTCCACAGAGGATTGGGCCTTCTTTCTGTGGGTTACCTCTCGGGAAATCTGGACATCGTCTTCCCAGACGGAAGTGTGACCAATTATTCGGACATCAAACGGGCACCGGGCATTTTTGGTGGAAAGGCCATTCACCACACATTGGAATGGGGCGACAGCCTCCTGCTGGCCTGCGACTTTGGGATCGTTGTCCTGGATCTGAAGAACGGTTTCTTTCGGGATACCTGGTACATCGGAACCGACGGCGGTCAACTCAAGGTGACACAACTCGAGATCGATAGGGCGTCAGGCATCATCTATGCGGCCACAGAGGAGGGGCTGCTTCAAGCCAAGCTGGATGATCCATTGCGCTTTTTTTCCTCCTGGAAGCCGGTCCCGGGGAGTCATCGCACAGAAACGCGTTTTGTGGCGCTGCACAACGGTCAGCTGATCTACGAGCACGCGGCCGCGGATGGACAGAACGATTCGGTCTATGTGCTCCAGCAAGGCCAGCGAAGTCTGATGCCGAACCAATTTGGCGGACGGATCTCGGAACTGGAGCGGGGGCAGGAAGGCCTGGAAGTCGTTTATCAGTACAATGCGCTTCTTTACGACGACGATCTTACGGTCATCGCCAACGTGGCGGTCAACAACGACGATCTCAAGGATTTTTCACCTCAGTCGGTCTCCTTCAACTACACCGACAGCCGCTATTGGATCGCGGACAAGAAGTTGAGTCTCATTCGCAATTTCGATCTGTACTACAATCAATTTATCACCTTCAATGGTCCGCCCTCGAACGATCAGTTCCGACTGGCCACCACAGGCAGGGATCTTTTGATCGCGCCAGGTGGAATGACGGACATCTGGTCGCAGTCCTTTTTGGCCAACGGATTTTATCAGTACGACGGAGAGGGCGACTGGACCGCCCTTGCTTCAGCAACCGATCTGAACAATGCCCGTGACATCGTGCACATCACCATCGACCCGGCAGACCCCGAGCATGTCTTTGCTTCAAGCTGGGGATCGGGTCTGCTCGAATTGCGCTCGGGCACACTTGTCAACCGTTGGGATTCTTCGAATACAAATGGCATCATTCAGCCGGTAAAGGGACTGGCCGCCCCCTTTCTGATCGGCGCAACGACCTTCGATGCCAATGGCGATCTGTGGATGACCAACAGCCTGGTCGATCGTTCTCTCGTTGTGCGCAGAGCCAATGGCGACTGGGAAAACTACGGTCTCGGCTCTTTAGGCGGGACGACCAATCACACCCGCGACCTGATGGCCACTTCAGAGGGTCAGATCTGGATCAATTCGAGGAATTCGGGCATTGTGGTCTGCAGGGAATCTGCAAATGGACTTCAGGTAAGAGGGTTAAATACGGTTCCGGGTACGGGCAATCTGCCCAGTTCTCAAGTCACCGGATTTGCCGAGGATCAGGATGGCGAAGTGTGGATCACCACCGATGCGGGTCTGGGTGTCGTCTATACGGCCTACAACATATTCGAGAACGGACTGACTTACGATGCACAGCCCATCCTCATTGAAACCTCAGAGGGGATCGTGGAGCGTTTGTTCAATGGGCAGCCACTGACAGCTGTCGAAGTGGACGGTGCGAACAAAAAGTGGATCGGGACATCCAACAACGGCCTGTTCTATCTGAGCGAAGACGGTACGCAGGCCATCCATCATTTCACGGCAGAGAACTCGCCGCTGCTGTCCAACAACATCCTCGACATCACCATTGAGGACAAGACAGGTATTGTCTACATCGCAACAGACCGCGGGCTCATTTCCTTCAAGGGAAGCGCCACAAGAGGAGGCGATGTGTACAGCGATGTCTATGCCTATCCGAACCCCGTTCGTCCGGAGTACAAGGGACCGATCTTCATTACCGGCTTGCTGACCAATTCCCAGGTCAAGATCACCGATCTGTCCGGGAACCTGATCTATGAAACAGTTGCAGAAGGCGGACAGGCAAGTTGGGACGGCAATAATTTTTCGGGAAGACGCGCGGCAAGTGGCGTGTATCTGATCTACCTGACCAATGATGATGGCAGTCAGCAGCTGGCCACCAAAGTCCTGTTGATCAATTGAGCTGGCGTTCCCTCCGGGCATTCGTCCTGACCCATCGTCCGTATGGCGAAAAAGGCCACATTCTTCATTGTTTGACCGATGGCCTTGGCCGTCAGTCTTATTTCCTTCCTTCCATACGCTCGAAGAATGCTGCGCTCCGGGCATCCATGCTCCTGCCCCTGACGCCGCTTCAACTCATTGCCCGTGATTCGGAAAAAGATCAGCTGGAACGCATCAAAGAAGCTTCATTGATCTGGCACCCGGGATATATGCACGGCCATCCGGTCAAGTCTGCCATTTGCCTGATGATCGCCGAATTGCTCGACCACCTCTTTATCGAAAAGACCGATCAATCCGCTCTATGGGATTTTTTGGATCGGGAGCTCAGGAGGTTTGATGCCTCCCCGGAAGAGGATCTGCTGTTCGCGCTCTGGATGTGCGTTCGACTGATGGACCATTCGGGCTCTTCGATCCCAGCTCCAAACGAGACGCTGGGCTATTTCGATCTGCAAAGTGCGGAATGGTCGTCTTTTGAGGGCGCAGACCATCTGGATGCTCAGGCTTCTTCTCTCCTTGCAGAGGTGCTCCAAAAGGATTGGTCCTTGCTGCGCCCCGAGGATTCAGAGGCCCATTCCCGGAGAGCGCTCATGGAGGGGCTCCAACGATTCTGGACCTGGCATCATCCGGAAATGCGTGCACTCAAGTCGCTGGAGGTCGTTCGGGAATACTTAGGCGGTCTTTGAGATCTACGGCATCCGGAGACTGTTCATGATGGCCTCGAGTTCAAAGAGAAGACGTCTTTTGTCCATATCGGGCGCGTACACAAAGCCTTCCAGGGTCACGATCTGTCCGTTCTCTGAATCGAACAGGGTGTAGCTCAAGAATGGACCGCCCATGAAATCCCCTTCCACCCGCCAAAGCCCACGTGTTTCCATTGCGAACCGGCCGTCCAATTCATATGCCTCGATCGAGGGCGGCAATCGATATTCGGTGGTCATATAGGTCCCATCAAATTGTCCTGGGACATAGGCTTTACACAAACTGTCGCGCACGGGGAGAATGTCCTTTCCGAGCAGGAACAGATCATCATCCAGTGGACGACGATGGATCATGAGGCACTGATCGCTCTTTTGGTTCCGGCTCCAAAAGATGCTCAGGTCCTCAAGGTCGGTATCCAGCTCAAAATTGATGGGAAGGGTGATCTGCGCCTGCAGTGATCGGAGCAGCTTAGAGTTGGAAGCATTTTGTCGTTGTCGGGCGATGCGTTTCAGGATGTGCCGACGTTCAAAAGCACGGATGCCCTTCAGGTGTTCCGCAAGATCATCCTCGATTTGCTGCAAGAGCCCTGCTTCAGAAGGCGCTTTGTAAGAGGTGATCATTTGAGGTTTGGACCAAAGATTCTCTCCCTGGTTGCTCTGCCTGCTGCTGTCGATTTCCGCCATGAAGATCAGGTGGGCTCTTTTGAGCAGCTCGTTGAGCGCTTTGGGTTCAACGCGTATGAGCTTATACCAAGCCTCCTCCTGAGGCATGCCGGGCATGGGTGCGTTGAATTGCTCTCTGACCTTCGCACCTACAGCCCCCTCCCAGAGGGCATCTTCCATGGCCACCAATACCTCTAGACTACCGCCGGTGCTTCCAGGGAGCAGGATCTCCGCCTGCTTTTCAGGTCCGGTGCAGGAGAGGAGCAACACAAGGCTCAGAAAGGCGAAGGCTTTCATCCGGTCTTCAGCTCTTTTTGTGGATCTTGAGCTTCATGCCTGGCTTTATTTTCCGCGCACTGCGAATGCGGTTCCACTCCATGATCTGTTCCGGGCTTATGCCTGGATATCGTTGAGCAATGCCGTATAAGGTATCTCCCTGACGAACGGTATACACATCGGTGTTCGCGTCTGAGGTCACCGTTTCTGAGGCTGTTTTCTTTTTCCTGCTTCCATGATCCACCGAACTGTAGATGATCAGTTTCTGTCCTGTCCGGATCAGATGGCCACGCAGTTTATTCCACTCCTTGAGTTGCGACACGCGCACTCCGTAGCGTTGTGCGATGAGTCCCAAACTTTCGCCGCTTCGCACCCGATGCGTGATGTGTTCCACAACGGGTTCTGCCGCTCTGCCGAGCTCTTCCTTTCGCTCAGCTTCCAAGGCGATGAGTTTCCGAATGCTGTCCCTGTGGCTGATGAAAAGGCCCGCTTTATTGGCAGGAAGGACCAAGGTCCTCCTGGCAGATGCATCAGAAGCCGCAGGAACATAATCCATGATGTACTGCGGATTCAGTTTTTGAAGGATCTGCACATCGGTGGCAAGCAGCGCCGCGATCTGATCGAAATAGACCGGTGCATCGAGTAGAAGGGTATCGACCTGATGGTAAGAGAAAAGAGGCGGCTCTGCCTTTAGCCCATAGTCGGCTGCGTATTGGAAGGCATAATTCACAGCAATGAAGGCCGGCACATAGGAGCGGGTCTCCCGGGGCAGGAACTGCCGTATGGCCCAATATTCTTTTTGTCCGCCCGATCTGCGAATGGCCTTGCGCACATTGCCTGGGCCGGAATTATACGCTGCAAGCGCGAGGCTCCAGTCGCCGAAGAGTTCGTGCAGATCTCTTAAATACCGGCAGGCGGCATCGGTCGAGGCCCGCGGGTCACAGCGATCATCTACGTAGTTGTTGACTTTCAGTCCGTAAAGTCTTCCTGTGGGCAGCATGAACTGCCAAAGGCCCTGCGCCCGTACACGCGACAAGGCACGTGGATTCAAAGCGGATTCCACCACAGCGAGGTATTTGAGTTCGAGTGGGAGACCGTAGGCCTCCAAACTTTCCTCGAACATCGGGAAATAGTAGGCCGCCTCTCCGAGCATGCGGCTCATTTGCGCCCGTCTCCTCTGCGTATACAGATCGATGAATCGCTGAACATCCCCATTGTAGACCAGATCGAATGGGGTTTCCAGATCCAAAAGCTGCATTCGCCGTTCTACTTCACTTTTTTCCGGCAGTGCTGGCAGCGAATCTGTGAAAGTGCTGGCTGAACTGTTTTTAAATGGCATCCCCAGATGCATCCACAGGCTGTCCATTTGGGCGAGCAAGGGGTCGTCTTCCAAGGGCGCATACAAGGCGATGCTGTCCGGTCCAAGGCTTTTTGCAGCCTCCGCTGTATCGTTCTCTCCTGACTGCGCGACAACGGGCAAACAGCAGCCAAGCAGCAAAGTCAGGAGAAAAGCGATCGGGCTGCCGCAGAATTTCATAAAGGAGCCATCATGTTTTGGGAACGTCGCGAAGCTCCTCGAATTGCTCGGCCATTCCGAGCAAGTTGCCTTCCTGCCATGCGGAGGTCGTGAGCTGCATGCCCAAAGGCAAGCCACTTGCTCCCTTGCCAAAGGGGATGGACAAAGCGGGCAGTCCTGTGATATTGGCCAATACAGTAAAGATGTCTTCGAGGTACATCACCGTCGGGTCTGAAGATTCCCTTCCGATCGGAAAGGCCTCATGAGGAGAGGTCGGGGTCAGGAGGAAATCGTAGCTCTCCAGGAGTTTTTCGGTATGGTCCCGAACCATCCTGCGCGCTTTTTGCGCTTTCCCATAATAGGCGTCGTAGTAGCCAGCGCTGAGCACAAAGGTTCCCATCATGATCCGTCTTTTCACCTCGGGGCCGAATCCTTCGGTACGCGAACGCTTGTGGATCTCTTCGAGTTCCTGTGTGTCTTCTGCACGATAACCATAATGCACTCCGTCGAACCGGGCCAGATTGGAAGAAGCCTCAGCTGTGGTCAGCAGGTAATAGATGGGAACGAGTTCATCGAGGTAGGGGAACTCAACGGTATCCACCTGATGCCCTTTTTCACGCAATCCATCGATCAGTTGGGCATAGGTGTCCCGAACTTCTTTTTGTAGCCCTGGATGCTGGAGAACAGAATCAAGTACGGCAAATCGCTTGGGCGTTGAGCGATCGTAATCGAGGTATTCATTGGAGAAGGCAGGAACCAGGCGATCTGCGCAGGTGCTATCGAAGACATCAGGTCCCGAGATCACTTCCATGATCAGGGCGGCATCTTCTGCATTCTGAGTGAATGGTCCGATCTGATCGAAACTCGAAGAATATGCGATCAGTCCGTGGCGGGATACGCGTCCATAGGTCGGTTTCAGGCCCCATGTGCCAGTAAAAGAAGCAGGTTGCCGGATGCTTCCACCCGTGTCAGAGCCCAATGCCACATGGCACAGACCTGCGGCCACGGCGGCCGCTGAGCCACCGGACGAACCTCCGGGCACCCGGGTCTTGTCGAGTGGGTTCAAAACGGGTCCGTGGGGTGAGAATTCATTGGATGAACCCATGGCGAATTCATCGCAATTGGTCCGGCCGATCAGTATCGCATCTTCGTCCAGCAATCGCTGCACGGCAGTTGCTGAAAAGAGGGATTGAAAACCCTCGAGGATCTTACTGCTTGCACTCAGCTTATGGTCCTGATAACAGAGGTTGTCCTTCAGGGCGATGACCATTCCGGCCAGCTTTCCTGCATTTTCTCTTTCCAGTTTCTTGTCAATGACCGTGGCGCGTGCCCGTGCGTCAGGGGCGAACACTTCGAGAAAACAGTTCAATTCACTTTGTTGGTCGATGCGCCTTAACAACTCCTCCACCGATTCAACAACGGTGGTCGTTCCATCGAGCAGGCTTTGCCGGTAGCTGCTGTATCCTTGGTATTCCAATGCCCGCGCGCCGCTCAGGACTTGTTGTCCTTGTGATCGTCTCCTGAAGGATCTTTGGGCTCATCTTCCTTCACGGCATCCTTGAATTCTTTGATGCCTCCACCCAATCCGCGCATCAGTTCAGGGATCTTTCTTCCGCCAAACAAAAGGAGAATGGCCACTACGATTAGGATGATCTGGGGGCCTCCGATCATGCCCATTAAGATTGTTGCGCTCATGATGAATTCTTGCTGCTAAATTAGAAAACAGGGAGCTATGCCTTAGTCTTCCCTCGGGGCATCCGGATCCTTGTCGTAGAGTTCCTTGTTTTCGTCCATGTGCTCGTCAAAAGCCTGTTCGATCTTTTTCTGAGGATCCTCTGCAGTTGGCTCTTGACTCTTGCATGCGCTGCTGCCCAATATCACGGACAAAAGGAGGATCAAAAGGGATGTTTCTCTCATGGGAAGTGCGTTCTTTCGATCAGGAAAGTGGCCCTGTTTGGTGGGCCTTGCTCCTGAAACAAATGATACCTTTGCAAAAATTTGATTCATGTATCCAGAGGATCTCATTCAGCCCATGCGACAGGAACTCATCGATGCCGGACTCAGCGAGATCCGCAGTTCCGATGAAGTTAAAAAGAATATCGAATCGGAGGGCACGACCTTCGTTGTCATCAACTCGGTTTGCGGTTGTGCCGCGGCCAATGCCCGCCCTGCCGTTCGGTTGGCACTCAAGGGCAGTGAAAAGCATCCCGACCGCATGATCACCTCTTTTGCGGGCAATGATGTCGAGGCAGTGGACAAAGCCAGAGAAATGATGGCGCCATTTCCGCCTTCATCGCCCTCCATGGCCTTGTTCAAGGATGGCCAGCTCGTTCATATGATCGAACGCCATCACATTGAAGGCCGGAACGCTGAACTGATCTCGGAAAATCTTCAAGCGGCTTTTCAGGAGCACTGCTGAGCGATCATTTGCCCTGCTGCAAGCCGTCTTCCGGCTCTTTGAAAAAACGGCGTTGTTGTGCGGATTTAGGTCCGTCGGGTGAGGAGCAGTCGGAACAGAAACCTGAATATTCTTCAGAACAGTCCCCGCACTGAATGAAAAGAATGTTGCAATTCTTATCTGCACAATTCACGTGGGTGTCGCAAGGCACACCACATTGGTGGCAGCGGGCGATGACCTCAGAAGATATGCGTTCGCCCAATCGCTCGTCAAAAACAAAATTCTTTCCAACAAAGGTGTTCTCCAGTCCCTCGGCAGAGATCTGTCTGGCGTAGTCGATGATGCCTCCGTGCAGCTGATTGACATCCTCAAAACCATGATGTTTCAGATAAGACGAAGTCTTTTCGCATCGAATCCCTCCAGTGCAGTACAGCAGGATCTTCCTTTCTTCCTTTCCCTTCAGCATATCGAGAACCTCCGGTAATTCTTCTTTAAAGGTTTCAGCTTTTGGAAGAAGTGCCCCCTTGAAGTGTCCGATCTCGCTTTCGTAAAAATTTCGCACA
>CATILC010000149.1 GCA_949516455.1 Flavobacteriia bacterium
ACACATGAAGCACTTCACTCTACTCTTTGCCTACTTGATGTCCTTCTTGGCCACGGCCCAAACTGCAGAATATTGGGTCTATTTCAAGGACAAGCCACACGCTGAGCAAGCCATTGCGGAAGGGCGTCTGGCCATTGGAGAAGAGGCCTTGGAAAAGAGATTCCTGCGCGGAGTTCCCATCGATGCCAAAGACGTTGCGGTCTCTTCTGATTTTACGCGTGAACTCAGGAGCATGGGCGCTGAGGTGGTCGGGACCTCCCGCTGGCTCAATGCGGCAGTCGTTCGCTGGACTGGAAATTCCCTCGATCTGGCGCGATTGAAATGTGTGCGAAAGGTCGAAGCGGTTCGGCAATGGGGAGCGGGCACTGCAGCCTATTCGCATTCGATGGGCAGCACAAGTCTCGACTACGGAAGTTCCGCTCAGCAGATCCAGCTGCTCAATGGGCAGTATCTGCATGAGGATGGTTATACCGGTGCAGGTGTCCGGATCGCCGTTTTGGATGCAGGCTTTGCCAATGCATATGCCATGACCACCTTCGATTCCATGTATATGGACCAGCGTATGGTGGACAGTTATGATTTCGTCCACGGAGACACCAATGTGTACGATGCCGGAGGAGGACACGGAACGGCCGTTTTGAGTTGTATGGCAGCATTGAATCCCGATACACTGATCGGTACGGCACCGCATGCCGAATACGCCTTGTACACCACTGAGAATGTTTTCTCGGAAACCCGGCAGGAAGAGTACAATTGGATCTTTGGCGCCGAACGGGCAGACAGCATCGGCTGCGACATCATCAACTCCTCTTTGGGCTACTATGAAATGGACGATCCATCCCAGAGCTATTCCTTTTCTCAGATGGATGGTGGCAGTACGGTGGTGACCCGTGGGGCAGATGCAGCGGCATCCCGCGGTTTGCTGGTTGTTTCCAGTGCAGGCAATGAGGGCTTCAGCAGTTGGCAGCGGATCATCGCGCCCTGCGACGGCGACAGTGTCTTCTGCATCGGAGGGGTGTCCCTGACCGGTGCATTTGCCTTTTTCAGTAGCCGCGGACCAAGCGCGGACGGTCGGGTCAAGCCAAATGTCTCCGCCGCTGCCGCATCGGTACAAGTGGCCAATGGATCGGATGTTCCTGTGCCTGCGAACGGAACGAGTTTCTCATCGCCTACCATCGCAGGGCTCATGGCCTGCGCATGGCAGAAATACCCCACCAAGACCAACTGGGACTTGATGAAGGCAGTGGAATTCATCAGCAACCGCTATTGGGCGCCTGATTCACTGACGGGATTTGGCATTCCTGATTTTTCTCGGATCGATGAACGCTTGACTGCAGAGGGTGAAGTGCTCGAGCGCCGGAACCTGGAGGTATTTCCCAATCCTTCCAATGGCGACATTCGGTTCGAATTGGATGGAAATGAAGGATCTGCCAGCTGGCATCTAATGGATCTGTTCGGTCGTACGATGCAA
This sequence comes from Flavobacteriia bacterium, assembly GCA_949516455.1. GTDB lineage: Bacteria > Bacteroidota > Bacteroidia > Flavobacteriales > Schleiferiaceae > RFXV01. The sequence goes on from CATILC010000149.1 coordinate 1,472, forward strand.
AGCGGAACTTCCGAAAACGGCCGATCGACACTTTCCCTTCGGCTTCCAGCAGGCACGTACATTTTGAAGGTGGTGGCCCAGGCGCAGATCGGTATCCAGCGAATAGAGATCCGATGAGCACCAATCGAATATGCTCGCTTTTTGGCATTGACGTTCCGATCATTCAAGCTGGGATGATCTGGTGCTCAGGATGGGAGTTGGCCAGCGCTGTTTCCCGTTCCGGGGGGCTGGGCATCATCGGGGCCGGCAGTATGTATCCCGACGTGCTGCGCACCCAAATCCAAAAGTGCAGGTCCGCAACAGACCGTCCTTTTGCTGTGAATATTCCCTTGCTGTATCCGGATATCGATCAGCATGTACAAACGATCATTGAAGAAAAGGTTCCCATCGTCTTCAGTTCGGCAGGCAATCCCAAGACCTGGACAGAAACTTTGCAGAAAGAGGGGATACAGGTCGTGCATGTGGTGTCCAACAGAAAGTTTGCCTTGAAAGCGGAGGAGGCTGGTGTGGATGCAATTGTAGCGGAGGGGTTTGAAGCCGGTGGACACAATGGGAGAGAAGAGACCACCACGCTGGTGCTCATTCCTCTGATCGCCGACGCAGTATCGGTACCGGTCATCGCAGCGGGCGGTATTGGCAGCGGTCGGGCCATGGCTGCTGCTTTTGCATTGGGCGCAGAAGCCGTTCAGGTCGGAAGTCGATTTGTGGTGTCTGAAGAATCCTCTGCCCACAAAGCCTTCAAGGAGCTGGTGGCGGGGGCTCGCGAAGGAGATACGCTGCTCACGCTCAAGGAACTCACCCCTGTCCGATTGCTGAAGAATCCTTTTTTTGAAGAAGTGATGGCGGCCTATTCCAGGGGCGCCGAACGAGATGAGCTCCTGGCATTGTTGGGGAGAGGACGCGCCAAGAAGGGAATGTTCGAAGGAGATCTGAAAGAGGGAGAATTGGAGATCGGTCAGGTCTCCGCTCAATTCAAAAAGATCTTAAAGGCGGAGGAGATCGTGGCTGAAATGTGGAGCGAATTCAATGAAGTGCGTCGTTCACTCGGTGATGCGCATTTATAATTATTCTTTCCAGAGCGCATGAATCGAAACAAACACTCGTTTAATCATTTGGGGAATCTTTCGAATAAAGGAGCATCTCTACAGTTGCTTGAGATGTTAAATTTGAAACGATTTAAATCAGAGACATGAAGCATTTCTTTAGAAGTCTATTTCTGGCCACCTTGTTCCTGGGTAGTTTCAGCCTCGAGGCCACCCACATCATGGGCGGGGAGATCACCTGGAGCTGTACGCCCAGTGGCCAGTACATCTTCAGGATGAAGCTATATCGTGACTGCCAAGGGATATCGGCGCCATCCTCTGCCATATTGAGGGCCTACAATTATCCCTCAACAGGTGGGCAGGCAACCTTTCCGATGTCTCGCGTGTCTCAAACCGATATTTCACCCGATTGCAATATTCCCAACTCTCCAGGCGCCACGGAATTGAGTTGTTTCAATTTCGGCGGGTCTCAGGGAAATGGGGATGGGGCAGTAGAAGAAAGTATCTACCAGACCGCTCCGGTCACTTTGAACGGAACCCCGCCGGCCAATGGTTGGGTGTTTACCTGGAGTTCCTGCTGCCGCAATAATACAGTGGACAACATCAACAGCCCAGGTGGTACAGGACACACGCTGCGCGCCATCATGTATCCTTTTACACCTCCCGGCGGAACGGGCCCGCTCAATGCGAACCCATGCTACGACAATTCTCCGGTTTTTGAGGAAAATGCCAATACGGTGATCTGTACAGGCTATCCCTTCACCTACAACCACAATGCGACCGATTCTGAGCTCGACTCACTGTATTACAGCTGGGCAGATCCTCTGGACGATGGGTCAGGTTGGAATCCACCGGCTTCGCCCCCCTCCGTAAACTGGCTCAGCGGTTACTCGAGTAACAGTCCGCTGCCTGGAACCGCACAAAATCCTTCCAACGTCCCTGCAAGCATTGATGGCCCCACGGGTCAGATCAGTTACACCAGCTACACGCAGGGCTCCTTTGTTACCTGTATCAAGGTCGAAGCCTGGAAATGCGGTCAGCTTGTTGCGGAGATCTTCCGGGACATTCAGGTGACTTTGATCACCTGTGGTGCGGTCAACAATCCGCCTACTTTGCTCATTACTCCAGCACCTGGCTCTGTTCCGATCAATGTCAACGGAACCATTATCACTGCGACGGCTTTTGCTGGCGACCTTGTGGCATTCAGTCTGAATGCCACAGATTTTGATTTCCAGCCTCAGTCCTTCGCACCTCAGGAGATCGAGTTCAGTGCAACGGGCAATAATCTGGCACCGATCAGCAATCCGGGTGCCGGCTGTTTGAACCCACCATGTGCCACCATTTCGCCCACTCCTGGTCAGCCTACATTTGTGAATCCGACCAACAATCAGGTAGAATTCAACTGGAATACCGCATGCAACCACTTGAACACGCAAAACGGTTGCGGCACGTTTAGAAACTCCTATTCTTTCGCTCTGCGAATGCAGGACGATTTCTGTCCGGCTCCCGCGATCTCCATTGCCACGCTCAAGGTGACGGTCGTGGCCGATCCTTCAGATCCGCCACAGATGGGGTGTGTGGGATATGACCCCTCTGGCGGGATCAATATTACCTGGACAGCCCCTGTGGATACGGGATTCCGTTTTGATAAATACATCATCTATTTCAAGCCAGCGAATACGCCAGGTGCTGTTTTCTCGGCTGTGGATTCCAATTCCAATTACGCGGCCAGCTCCGCCTTGCTCACAGGACTGGCCAACAATGGAGATGGAGAATATTTCATGCGCGTGAGAGGAATGTGCGGATACCTGAGTGCGCCGTCGGATACGGCGGGCATCATCGTTATGAATCTCACAACTTCCGCACCGCCTGTATCATCGGCCATGCTCGACTGGAACCGGATCGGTTCGGGTACCACTTACGAAATCTGGGCAGAATCTCCTCCGGGAGCCGGCAACTGGACCATGATCGGAACCACCACCGATACATCCTACCAGGTTTTGGCGTCTTTCTGCAATGCACCTGTTAGTTTTCAAATTCGCATTCCACTTGGGACAGGTGGGACCTGCGGATCAACGGTGGACAGCGCCATTTTCTTCGACAATGTGAACGACGATATAATGGTAATCGATTCGGCTTCGGTTGGTGCCGGTGGACTGGCAGAACTCAGCTGGCAGGACTCACCCAGCGGAGATGTGATCGAATATTATGTGCTGCAGTTGGATCCGTCCACGCTTCTTTTCAACGTGGTCGATACGGTTCCCGTGGGTTCCGCCATGCCCTGGATCAACTTGAATTCCAACGCGACCACAAATCCAGAGGTCTACAAGGTGATATCCATTGACAGTTGCGGCAATCAAAGTGATGATGTTCAGGTGATACGACACAAGACCATGTTCTTGAAGAATTATCTGGACAAGTGCACGGCGACCAATAGCCTGACCTGGACGCGCTATGAAGGATTCACTGCGAACCTCTACAACGTGATGGTCCAAGTCACCGATCCGGCGGGCAATCAAAATCCGCCCGTTCTTCTGAACAGTCAGCCGTCCAACGACTCGACCTACATCCACTCGGGCCTGCTCAATGGGTATACCTATTGTTATTTCATACGCGCTATGGATACGGTGAACGATGTGAGTGCGATCAGCAATCGCGTGTGCTTCCAAGCCGACGTACCCAATAAATCCAAATTGATGTACCTGGCGGATGTATCGGTCAAGAACAACAGCATCGAACTCTTCTCTTTTATCGATGGAACAGCCGATGTAGTATCCTATGATGTTGAACGTTCGGACAATCCGGTCGGACCGTTCATCTCGCTCGGCCGAGTGCTCAAACCCACTGGAGCGCCGTATATCATTGAATACTCGGATTTCTCAGCTGATTTTACGGGTAAGAAATATTGGTATCGGGTTTCCGCATTGGATTCGTGTGGAGCGCGCGATACTGTGACCAATGTTTCCCGGAATATTCTTCTGCAGGTGAACAACGAAAAAGGACTTTCCAATCGACTGGTATGGAACCCGTACACCGAATATGCAGGTGAAGTCGGCAGCTACACCATTTGGAGAAGCGACAACGAGACCTATGGCTTCACAGAGATCGCGACCGTACCAGGAACGGATACCGTGTACATGGACTTCTTCTCCACACAAGCAGATCCAAATAATGGCCGTTTCTGTTATTATGTTGAAGCCAACGAGATCAATAATCCATTGAATTTTGTGGGTCTGGACGGACTGCCCTTCAGATCTCGATCGAATGTGGACTGTGATGTGGTGAAGGCCCGTGTCTTTTTGCCAACCGCTTTCCGACCGGGCAGCGACAATCCAGACAATGCGCTCTTTGGGCCATCTACGGTCTTTGAGACCGGTGGATACAAGTTTTTGGTCATGAACCGCTGGGGAGAGGTCGTGTTCAGTACGGCCAATCCGGATAAGAAGTGGGACGGCATAAGCAGTTCGGGTATGCAAGCTCCCGCGGGTGTCTATATGTATTTGATCATATACAAATCCCTTGAAGATGTGCCCATTGAGCAAAGGGGCCATTTCAACCTCATTAGATGATCAGGGCAAACCGCCAAATACAAAAGCCGTCTGAAATGACGGCTTTTTTTGTAAGGTGCCTCATCGAGGGCAGTATATTTGCATGCAATCTGAAGATTGCATTATGAATTCCCTAAATCAATCGATCATCGGTGAAGGCTTGACCTACGATGATGTCCTGCTCCTTCCTCATTTTTCCGACATCCTTCCGCGCGAGGTGTCCATTGGCTCACGGTTTACAAGGGGCATTGGTCTTGAGGTCCCCATTGCAGCTGCTGCCATGGATACGGTGACCGAGTCTGCACTGGCCATTGCCATAGCGCAGGAGGGCGGAATTGGTGTACTGCACAAGAACATGACGATCGAACAACAGGCGATCGAAGTGCGCAAGGTGAAGCGCGCCGAAAGCGGAATGATCCTCGATCCGGTGACCTTGTCCCAGGAAAATACCATTCGAGAGGCCAGGAAGATGATGGCGGAATACAAGATCGGCGGCATTCCCATCATAGAGAACGATCGCAAGCTGATCGGCATCATTACCAACCGGGATCTTCGTTTTGAAAAAGAAGAGGATAAGCGCATCGGGGAGATGATGACACGCGAAGGTCTGATCACCACGCACCCCAATACCTCCATGGAGGAGGCCGAGGTCAAACTTCAGGCACACAAGATCGAGAAATTACCTGTGGTCAATGACCAAGGTCATCTGGTCGGATTGATCACCTACAGGGACATAAAGAAGCAAAGGGTGAAGCCCAATGCCAACAAGGACACCTACGGACGCCTGCGGGTAGCTGCTGCCGTTGGGGTTACGGGTGATATCCTCGAACGTGTTTCGGCTTTGGTCGATTCCAATGTGGACGCCATTGTGATCGATACGGCCCATGGCCACAGCAAAGGAGTGGGCGAAGCGCTCAAGAGCGTAAAGATGAAATTCCCGGAGCTGCAGGTGGTGGTGGGCAATATTGCCACAGAAGAAGCGGCCCGTTGGCTGGCCGACCAGGGAGCGGATGCGGTGAAAGTGGGCATCGGCCCAGGATCCATTTGTACGACCCGAGTGGTGGCTGGGGTGGGTGTGCCTCAACTCACAGCGGTCATGGAAGCGGCGAAAGGATTGAAAGGCACGGGCGTTCCATTGATCGCCGATGGAGGCATACGTTACACGGGCGATATTGTGAAGGCATTGGCTGCCGGCGCGAGTTGTGTCATGTTGGGTTCGCTTTTGGCAGGCACAAAAGAGACGCCCGGAGATACCATCATTTACGAAGGAAGGAAATACAAATCCTATCGCGGGATGGGCTCGATCGAGGCCATGCAAAAGGGAAGCAAAGACCGTTATTTTCAGGATGTCGAAGACGACATCAAGAAATTGGTTCCCGAGGGGATCGTTGGCCGGGTTCCTTATAAAGGCGAGTTGTCCGAGGTCATGTATCAATTCACTGGCGGTCTGCGCGCGGGCATGGGCTACCTCGGTGCCAAAGATGTATCCACCCTGCAAAGCCACGCTAAATTTGTTCGGATCACCACAGCAGGTGTGAACGAAAGTCATCCGCATGATGTAAAGATCACCAGTGAATCACCCAATTATAGCCGTTGAGGAATCTTGATCACGGCTGATTACAATCCGTATTTTTGACCTCTTAAAATCATTCACAGACGATGAAAAATCTCGTATTGTCCCTATGCGTTTTGTCCGTTTTCGCAGGCGAAGCTCAAAAGAGCCCAGTGCTGTTTACGGTGGACGGGAGAGAACAGGTGACCGCTGAGGAGTTCACCGCAGTATTCAACAAGAACCGAGAGATCGGCGAACAGATCGATCCCAAGACCCCAGAGGAATATTTGCAGCTGTACATCGATTTCAAACTCAAGGTTCGGGAGGCCAAGGATTCTGCCATGCACCTGCGCGAGTCGTTCATTCGCGAACTGCAGGGCTACAGGGCGCAGCTTGCCAAGCCGTATCTAACGGATCAAATGTCTGAAGAGGCACTCGTTAAAGAGGCCTTTGAGCGCATGCAGGAAGATGTGAAGGCATCGCACGTGATGATCTATGTAGAGGATTTCAAAAACCCCGCAGATACGGCAAATGCCTGGAACGAGATCAGCGATGCCTATGAACAAGTGCGTTCTGGACGGATGAGCTTTGAGGAGGCTGCACAGGTCCTGAGCGACGACAGTTATTCGGCCAAGAAAAAAGGGTCATTGGGTTGGTTTAATGTATTCGGGATGGTCTATGAATTTGAAAGTGCCGTATACGGCCTCGAAGTCGAAGAGATCTCCAAGGTGTTCAAAACGCCTTTCGGGTACCACTTTGCACGTCTTGATGCAAAACGTCCGGCACGCGGAAAGGCCACGGTCGCCCATCTGATGCTCATGCTTCCGGAAGATGCCGAACCGAGCGTTCAGGCGGAGACCGAGCGGAAGATCAAAGAGATCCATGGGATGCTCACTTCAGGAACCCTGAGCTTCGGAAATGCGGTGCTCCAATTCTCAGAAGACAAAACAACCAAGGGCCGTGGAGGATTGCTTCCTGAGTTCGGGCTCAATGATATGGTGGGCAGTTTTGAGGACGCGGCTTTTGCTCTTCAAGACTCTGGTGCCATTTCAGCGCCTGTTCGAACGCCTTATGGCTGGCACATCATTCAGCTGGTCGGTAAGAAACCCTTGCGCACTTTCTCTGAAATGGAGACAGAGCTGCGTGGAAAGATCAAAAGGGATGTCCGGGCAGAAGTTTCTCAGGATCGATTCATTGAAAGCTTGGCAAAGGAATATGATTGGCAACTTGACGAACGCACTTTGAAAAGAGTAACCAAAGAATTGGACGGCTCAGTTGGTGCCAGCTGGTCTCCCTCGGAAAAGCAGTTGGAGGACGCCCGGGTCATTGCGCGTTACGCCGACAGTTCAGTCACCATCGGTGACCTCATGGGCTACATCGGTGAGGGCAGGTCGAATTTCAGTTCGAGCAGCTCCATGCGCTTCATTTTGGAAATGTATCTGGAGATGTATGCTGAAAAGTGCCTTTTGGCCTATGAGGATGCCCAACTCGAAAATAAATATCCAGAATTCAGACTGCTCATGAACGAATACAGGGACGGTATTTTGCTCTTTGACCTGACCGATCAGCGCATCTGGTCGCGAAGCATGAGCGACAGCCTGGGTCTGTTCACACATTTCGAAGCCAACAAGGAAGACTATCGTTGGGACATTCGCCATCGGTACACGATCTACGATTGTGCCTCAAAGAGGATCGCGAAGAAGGTGCGAAAAAAAGTTTTGAAGGGGACGGCAGACAGCTTGCTGCTGGCCAAGTACAACAAGAAGAGCATTTTGAACCTGCAGATCGAAAGGAAGACAGAAGAGAACGCAGCTGCGGCAGTTGCGGATCTGATGGCGCTTGAAACAGGTCCGATCACGGAGGTCAACGGTCGCTATCAGTTCATTCATGTCACGGAAGTCCTTCCGGCCGGATACAAGGAACTGGAAGAAGTCAAAGGCCTTGTTGCCGCGGACTATCAGAAACTTTTGGAGACCGAATGGGTGAAACGCCTTCGGTCGGCATATCCGGTGGTGATCGATCAAGAGGTACGTGACGCGGTCATCCTAGAACTGAGCCATTGAGCCAGAGCGCTGTCAGATACTTTTTTCTCTTAGCGGTTGGCTTGTTTTCATCCTGTGACCGGCTTCCTTGGAATTCCGAAGAACGGGAACCCCTTGCGCGTGTGCAGGATGCCTATCTGTACGCAGACGAGGTTGCCGAGATATTGCCGTCTGGACTAAAGGGAGCGGACAGCCTCAATTGGTTCAGACAATACACGGATCAATGGGTTCGAAATCGCGTGCTCATCGATCGGGCCGTTTTCAATTTGGGCGACGAGGTAACGGGCATAGAAGAATTGGTGGAGCGCTATCGCGAGGACCTTCTCAAATACAGATATCAGGAAGCCATGCTGCAAAAACTCTTGGATACGGCCATCACCGAGCAGCAGATCCTTGAATATTTCGAAGCCAACAGTGCCAATTTCGAGCTGAAAGAAAACATCGTCCGGGCGGCCTATCTGGTCACAGTGCCCGAGGCCCCGGATCTCAAGGAGGCCAAAAAGATGCTCAAGTCGGGAACGCGGGAAGATCTCGTGCGTTTGGAAGACTACTGTTTGAAGTATGCCTCGGGCTTTGGTCTCTCCGACAGCACCTGGATGTCGTTTTCAGAGTTGTCCCGTAAGGTGCCGATCCAAACCTATAACCAACAGCAGTTTCTGAAGAAAAATTCCTTTGTGGAGATAGCAGACAGCACACGGATGCACTTGCTCAGGATCTTTGAATACAGAATCAAAGATGGCCTTTCTCCGTTGCCCTATGTCCGAACGACCATTCGCAGTATTTTGCTCAATCAGCGAAGAAGGGATATTCTGGAACGTCTGGAGAGAGATTTGCTGGAGGAAGCAATGGATAAAAAAGACTGTGAGATATATGAGTAGCCGTTGGACGATTTTCGGTCTTTTATTCAGCGCCCTTGCGCTTGAGGCACAGCCAGAACCTGTGGTGGTGGAGGGCATCGCAGCGGTGGTGGGCAAGAACATCATTTTGGTTTCGGATTGGGATCAACAGATCCAAAGTGTCGGGCAGCAAAGACAATCGATGGGTCAGGACGCCCCTTCTGAATGTCAGGTATTCGAGGATATGCTTTTTGAAAAGCTGCTCATCCATCAGGCAGAGATCGATTCCATAGAAGTTGGCGAAGATGAGGTGGAATCGACCATCGACAGAAGAATAGCGATGCTCACAGAACAGATCGGTTCTCAGCGCAAGATGGAGGAGTACTACAACAAGAGCACAATTGAGATCAAGGAAGAGATGCGCGAGTTGGTTCAGGATCAGCTTCTGGCCCAGCGCATGCAGGCCACGATAACAGAAGGCGCAGAGGTCACACCATCACAGGTCCGGCAGTTTTACAAGGACATTCCTGAAGACAGTCTTCCGCTGATCAATACGGAGGTGGTCGTACAGCAGATCGTGAGGTATCCAAAGGTCACCGCTGCCGCCAAACGATCGGCCATCGACAAACTGAACGGATTTCGGGAACGCGTTCAGGGCGGCAGTAGCTTCAGCACCTTGGCCATCCTCTACAGCGAAGATCCAGGGAGTGCGAAGAACGGAGGAGAATACAAAGCCATCCAGCGCGGCCAATTCGTCAAGGAATTCGAGGCGGTCGCATTCAATCTTCAGCCAGGGGAAGTATCCGAACCCTTCGAAACGGAATACGGCTATCACATCGTTCAACTGACAGAAAAAAGAGGGGAGGAGCTCGACCTGCGGCACATTCTGGTCAAGCCCAAGATCTCGGATGCTGACCTCAATGCGGCCCGCAGCACCCTGGACAGTCTGAAAGCACAGATCATCAAAGGCAGCATCAGTTTTGATGATGCGGCTTTTCAGTTCTCGGAAGACGAGGACACGCGTTTCAACAATGGGTTGCTGATCAACCCGCAGAGCGGAGATTCAAAATGGGACATCAGTCAATTGGATCGCAGCCTGTTCTACGCCATTGAGGATATGGATCCTGGGGAGATCTCCAAGTCGAGTCTCATGAGAAGCAGAGACGGGAAAGAGGCTTTCAGGCTGGTTCTTCTCGTCGACCGCACGCAGCCGCATCGCGCCAATTTGAAAGAGGATTATTCACGTCTGCAGATGATGGCCACCATGCAGAAGAAACAGGAGGTCGTGGAAGAATGGGTGACCGAAAAGATCGGGGAAACGGCTGTAAAGATCAGTGGAGATCTGGTGCCCTGCAGCTTTCATTACGATTGGGTACGCAACGAACAAGATTGATGGAATGAACGAAGTGGAAGCCGTAAAGCAGCTGCAAGAAAAGTATCAGGCACTGCGAAAAGAGATCGCAGAGGTCATTGTTGGACAGGATGAAGTGGTGGAACAGTTGCTTCTGGCCATGTTGTGCAAGGGCCATGCGCTTCTTGTGGGCGTCCCTGGTTTGGCAAAGACCCTTTTGGTGAATACGGTCTCTCGGTCTTTGGGCATGCAGTTTCAGCGCATTCAGTTCACCCCGGACCTGATGCCTTCGGACATCGTCGGTTCGGAAATACTGGGTGAAGACCGGAAGTTTCGGTTTGTACCTGGCCCTGTTTTTTGCAATATGCTTTTGGCCGATGAGATCAACAGGACACCTCCCAAGACGCAAAGTGCTCTTTTGGAGGCCATGCAGGAGCGTTCAGTGACTGCAGCGGGAAAGACGCATGCCATGCCCGATCCTTTTTTCGTTTTGGCCACACAGAATCCCATTGAGCAAGAGGGAACCTATCCTCTGCCTGAGGCGCAGCTCGATCGGTTCATGTTCCAGATCAATGTGGACTATCCTGCTTTCGAGGAGGAGGTGCAGATCGTCAAGGGAACCACCGACGGTTCGGTACGCCAAGTCAGTGAAGTACTCAATGACCAGCAGATGCTGGAGTTCCAGTCCCTTGTCCGCAAGATTCCCGTGACAGACAGCGTATTTGAATATGCAGTTCGCGTCGTGGCCCGTTCGAGGCCGGAAGATCCCAATGCCCCGGATTGGGTGAAGAAATACATTTCCTGGGGAGCAGGACCCCGCGCGGGCCAATTCCTCATCTTGGGCGCAAAGGCAGTGGCCGCCGTCAATGGAAAGTTCGCCCCGGATGAAGCCGAGGTCAGAAAGGTGGCCATCCCCATCCTCAGGCACCGCATCGTCTTGAACTACGAGGCGGAGGCAGCAGGTCTGAAGGTAGAGGATCTGATCGAGCGTCTGCTCAAGATCGACTGAACAGGTTGTATTTGAGAATGCAATAGATGGCGCGGAAGCCGTCTTTCCAGCCGATTTTCTTTCCTTCCTCAAAGGTCCTTCCGTAGTAGGAGATCCCGACCTCGTAGATGCGCACATTCGGAATGCGGGAGATCTTTGCCGTGACCTCGGGCTCAAAGCCAAACCGATTTTCCCTCAGCTGTATGCCCTGTATCACCTCTCTTCGAAACATCTTATAGCAAGTTTCCATATCACTCAGATTCAGGTTGGTGAGTGCGTTGCTCAAGGTGGTCAGGAACTTGTTTCCGAACGAATGCCAAAAGAATAGGATCCGATGTGCTTTTCCACCGGCATAACGCGATCCATAGACCACATCGGCATGACCGTCCAAAATAGGCTGGAGGAGCAATGTGTACTCATTTGGATCATATTCCAGGTCGGCATCCTGGATCACCACAAAATCGCCAGTGGCATGTTCGATACCGGTCCGCAGGGCCGCACCTTTTCCTGAATTCCGCTCGTGTCTGAGAAAGCGGATGCCGGCGTCGGGATGTTCCTCATTGTATTTCTCAATGAAAGAGGCCGTGCCATCGCTGGAATGATCGTCGACAATAATGAGTTCTTTTTCCATTCCGTTGGGCAACTGGACTTGTCCTATGCGATCGAGAATGGACCCAATGGTTTTTTCCTCGTTGTAAGCCGGAATGATGACAGATAGTTTCAACAGCGAAAATTCAAAGGAGCGCAAGATAGGGAAAGAGGTACGTGTTGATGGGCGGCGCTTTTTGGTTTTTCTTTGCCATTAAAGGAATTTTTATGGATTCGGGAGTCCCGCAAAAAGGTGTGTTGAAAAGCCTTGAGCAAAGAATCGTGAAAAGTCGCTGGGACCTTTGGGTGGTCACAGGAGTCGCAGCACTCATGGCCTTTCTGCTTTACGATTTCAAAGTGAGCGAAGGTGGCGATGATTCTGCCTATGTATCCCGGGCATTCGATCTTCTCAAGATCGGTCGGTTCCCCAGTTTTCAGGGCCCCATTTATCCGATCTTTCTCTCTGGCTTGATCGGAGTTTTCGGGCTGAAACTGCAACTGCTGAAGATCAGTTCGGCTGTGTTCATGGTCTTGTTTTTCCATTGGGCCTATCGATTGCTTCGGACGCGCATTCCCATCGTAGCGCTTTTTCCCGCCTTTGCGCTGGCGGCCTTGAGCCCCATGCTGCTCTATTTTGCCTCGCAGACCTACTCGGAGGCATTTTTTCTTCTCCTGCTCGCGGGTTTTCTTTCGATTTTTCTGAGTGCTTTTGTGGACAGTCAGGAAGCACCAAGCTGGAAGGCACATCTGTTGACTGCGCTTTGGATATGGCTGCTCGGAAGTACCCGGACCGTAGGTTATGCGAGTCTGCCCGCAGTTCTATTGTTCCTGGCCATGGACCGCAACTGGATCTCCATGGCGAAGATCGCCGCATCATTCTCTGGAGTCTTTCTGGCCATGCAGGGCTTGAAGACCGTTCTCTTTGGAGGCGATCTGCTTCAGTTCTCGAGTCAGGGCGGAACCCTTTTGCTGAAAGATCCCTACACACCGACAGATGGCAAGGAAGACCTTGCTGGTTTCGTTGATCGGTTCATGGGCAATGCCGATCTGTATCTGAGCAAACACTACATGAATTTCCTTGGGCTTAGAAAAGAATCCGTTCTTCCCAACGGTATCCCTGAGCCGATGCAGGTAGAACCTCTGTACACATGGATCATTTGCCTCCTGCTCGCCGGATCCATCTATTTCACCTGGAAGAACCGGACCCTGCGCTTTCTTTCCCTGTTGACCGTTGGATTCATCACACTGACCTTTCTCGCGGTCCAGACCCGCTGGGATCAGGCCCGTCTGATCCTTCCTTATCTGCCCTTTTGCACCCTGATCATCTTTTCGGGGCTGGTCTACTTTGCAGCCAGAATGAAGTCGGGCAGCAACTCACTTCAGTGGGCTTATGTCTTTGGTGTTTCACTGCTTGCACTTTCCCTGATGAATAAGAGTTCGGATCGCATCTCAGAAAGTCAGGCCGAATTCAAGGAAGCCATCGCCGGCCGGCCGCTTGCAGGCTATACACCGGATTGGCAGAATTACATCCTCATGAGTCAGTATGCCACCCAGTTGGTACCAGAAAGCGAGGAGATCGCTTGCCGGAAGGCGGGCATCAGCTTCATCTACGGAGGAAGGAAATTTGTAGGCATCACTAAGATTCCCTTTTTGCCCAAGGAGAATGTGGCGGATGGTCCGCGCATCGTGATCCGAATGCAGCAGCTGGATCGGTTCTCCCAGCTGACAGGTCTTGGTCGTGACCGAATTGAACTCATGGCATTTGGCGAGCCGCTGAAGAACAGCAAATTGAGGCCGGATCAATTCTATTTCACCTTTTCGCTATCGGAAAAAGAGGCCACAAAGGTCTTTGCAGCCGTGGACTCCGTCGGTATGAAGCACTGGAAGGGCCTGAACCTCTTGGTGGACCAGTTTGCCAATTCCTACCTGGTCGATCCCGACCAATTGTTGCGCAGGCTCAAGGAAAAAAATGTGCAATACGTCGTGATGGGGAGTTTGAGAAGAAATCCAAATCAGCGATCGGAATTCATCATCAACACCATCCAAAGGTATTTGAGCTACATACAGACCAAATACCCCAATTCGCTCCAGCAGGTTCACCGGATCGGGGAGCAAAGCATGGAGCCGGCCAGTCTGATCAAGATCGACTACCGGCAGGCTGGATGGGAAGAATAGAAGCAGGAAAGGAGATCATGGAGTACTACGAGGAGAAAAAGAAAATGTATCGGGCCCACTTCAGTGCGACGGCCTCCGATCGGATCAGCTACCGAAAGCGGCATCGTTACTATTGGGATTCCATCACGCAATACATCGATTACTATCTGCGGGAGGAGGACCGCATACTCGAGATCGGTTGCGGAACGGGTGAATTATTGGCACAGATCAGAGGAGGGGAGAAGAAGGGGATCGATTTCAGCGCTGAAATGATCGAAAAGGGCAGGGAGCAATATCCGGATCTGGACCTCGAGTGCATGGATGCCGATGACCTGAACTGCAAGGGCACTTACGATGTGGTGATCCTGTCCAATCTTATGGGTGTTCTTCCGGACATTGAAAAGGCCCTGAGGCAGATCCATCGGGTCACACATCCGGAGAGCCGGATCATCCTTTCCTACTACAACTTTGCCTGGCAGCCCTTGCTGCGCATCGCAGAAAAACTGGGGCTGAAAAGAAAGGCACCCCAGCAGAGTTGGTTGTCACGGCACGATATCACCAATCTGCTCTATTTGGCGGGTTTTGAGGTATACCGCGAGAATACGGACATGCTTCTGCCGTACCGTTGGCCGCTGCTTTCCCGTCTATTCAACACCTATCTGGACAAGCTGCCTGTATTGAATCAATTGGGCATGAATCAATTCTTCTTTGCCCGCCCCATCCCAGAACGACCGAAAGAGGACTGGGAAAAGGCCTATTCAACGACGGTGCTGGTTCCAGCCCGGAATGAAAGCGGCAACATTGAGAATGCCATTCGGCGTCTGCCTGATTTCGGCAAACACATCGAGTTGATCTTCGTCGAAGGCAATTCAACAGACGATACCTGGGAGACCATCCAGAAGATGCAGACCAAGTACAAAGACAGCCACGACATCAAGATCCTTCAGCAGCCGGGCAAGGGAAAGGGCGATGCAGTTCGTGCAGGCTACGATATTGCTACTGGCGACATACTGATGATACTCGATGCCGATCTGACCGTTCCACCGGAGGAGTTGCCCAAATTCTACCGGGCCATTGCCTCCGGGAAAGGAGAATTCATCAACGGATGCCGGCTGGTCTATCCGCTGGAAAAGAACAGCATGCGTCCTTTCAATATTCTGGGCAATAAGTTCTTCAGTTTGCTTTTCAGCTGGCTGATGGAGCAACCGGTCAAGGACACCCTCTGCGGAACCAAGGTGATGTTCCGAAAAGACTATCTGAAGCTGCAGGCCAACCGGAAGTACTTTGGGAATTTCGATCCCTTTGGGGATTTCGATCTGCTGTTCGGTGCCTACAAGCTGAATCTCAAGATCATTGACTTGCCGATACGCTATCAGGAAAGAGTGTATGGCGATACGAACATCTCGAGGTGGAAACACGGTTTTCTCCTTCTGCGCATGAGTGCGTTTGCGATGAACAAGATCAAATTCAAGTAGAAGGGAAAGCAGCTGGATGGGGCGAATAATCTGCGCCCTGCTGACTACCTTCGCTGCAAAATCAGCCCCTATGAAAATCAGTGTAATTGGCGCCGGAAATGTGGGTGCCACTTGTGCCGACGTATGTGCACAGAAAGAATTGGCCAATGAGGTGGTCCTCTTGGACATCAAAGAGAATTTTGCGGAAGGCAAGGCGCTCGACATGTGGCAGACCGCGCCCATCAATCTGTTCGACAGCCGAACAATTGGCGTGACCAACGATTATGCACGCACAGCAGATTCTGAAGTTGTGGTCATTACCTCCGGGCTTCCGAGAAAGCCGGGAATGAGCCGTGATGATCTGATCCAAACCAATGCCAAGATCGTCAAGTCCGTCACCGAGCAGGTGATCAAGTACTCACCGAATGCCATCATTGTTGTCGTGGCGAATCCATTGGATGTCATGACCTACACGGCATTCCTGACAGCCAAGATCGATCCGAACCGTGTTTTTGGCATGGCGGGTATCCTGGATACAGCACGTTATCGCGCATTCCTTGCTACAGAGCTCAATGTGTCTCCAAAGGACATTCAGGCTGTTCTCATGGGCGGACACGGAGACACCATGGTGCCATTGCCACGCTACACGACTGTTGGTGG
>CATILC010000150.1 GCA_949516455.1 Flavobacteriia bacterium
TACATCAGCTCACGGATGCGCGATCAGACAGATATTGCCATTCTTCGCGAAGGAAAACTGGTGGAGTTGCACAGCGACTCCAATGACGAAGAGGGTTTCAATGTAGGCGACCTGTATGTTGCTAAAGTCAAAAAACTGGTTCCCAGTCTGAACGCCGCATTTGTGGACGTGGGGTATGAGAAAGATGCCTTTCTCCACTACCACGACCTTGGACCACAGGTCCATTCCTTGAATAAATTCCTGACCCGCACACAGAAGGGCAAGCAGCAATGGCAGCTTCAGGATTTCAGCAAGGAACCCGACATCAATAAAGACGGTCGGATAGAAGACATACTGAAGACCAACCAGCGCGTCTTGGTACAGATCGCGAAAGAACCGATCTCCAACAAAGGGCCGAGGATCACCTCGGAGATCTCTTTGGCCGGGCGCTTTTTGGTTCTGGTGCCCTTCTCCAACCGCGTTTCGGTGAGCCAGAAGATCTCATCGAGCGAGGAAAAGGCCCGACTGAAAAAAGCAGTAGATCCCATCCGGCCTCAGGGATTCGGGATCATCCTCCGCACAGTGGCAGAGGGCAAAGAGTCCAAGGATCTCGAGGCCGATCTGCGCAATCTCTTGAAGCGCTGGAAGTCCATGCATCGCGGCATCAACGGGGCACGTCCTCCGCAGTGCATACACCGCGATCTAAACCGTTCCACGGCCTTGCTTCGCGATCTGTTGAACGACAGCTTTACGGCAGTGCATACCGACTCAGAAGACGTAGAACAAAGTCTGAGGGGCTATCTCGAATCGGTGGATCCGGAGAAAGCCAAAATGGTGCGCCTCTACAACGGCAAGGCACCTCTTTTTGAAAACTTTGGTGTCGAACGGCAGATCAAGACCTCTTTTGGAAAGAATGTGCCTTTTGCACAGGGCGCATACCTGATCATTGAGCATACGGAAGCCATGCACGTGATCGATGTGAACAGCGGAAACCGCAAGAGTACAGGAGAGAGCCAAGAAGACAATGCCCTGGACGTGAACATGCGGGCAGCCGAAGAGATCGCTCGTCAGTTGCGTCTGCGCGACATGGGCGGTATCATTGTGGTGGACTTCATCGACCTGCACAAAGGCGAGAACCGAAAGGCCCTATTCGACAAGCTGAAGGAAGAGATGAAGATCGATCGGGCCAAGCACAAGATCCTGCCGCCTTCCCGCTTTGGTTTGGTGGAGATCACCCGTCAGCGCGTTCGGCCTGCCCTGAAGATCGAGACACGGGAGCAGGATCCAGAGGGGAAAGGAACTATAGAAGCACCCATCACCATCATATCAGAGATCGAGACGCGTTTGGGCATGATCGCCAATCAGGAGCGCATCAAAACGCTTTATCTGCACGTACACCCATTCGTGGCTTCTTACATCAATCAGGGGCTGTTTCGCAACCTGAGAAAAACCTGGTCCAAGCAGTTCCGGCTCAAGCTGAAAGTGATCTCCCGCGATTCCTTTTCGATCATGGAGTTCCACTTCTACAACGAGCAGGATGTGAAGTATGAATTTTAGCGGTGATCGCTGAAAGCACAATAAAAAAAGCCCGGTTTGTCCGGGCTTTTTTATTATGCAGCCGAAATAAAGAGCGCTTTACTCATTGACCTCGATCCTTGGATTTGGACGGTTCATTGGTTCGGTTTGCGCTTTTTCCATTTTTTTGGACTCTGAGCAGTATGGAAAAAGCCGAGCAGTATGATTTCTTTTTGCTTCTCCCTCACCGTGTAGTGAAGGCCGTATGGATAGGAATAAAGAAAGACGATGCGCACGGCATCGTAGCGAAGTTGGTAGGCATAAGGATGCAATGCTACATCCTCAATGACTTCTGAAAGTGTTGCACGCAAGGCTGCTCCCAAGCCCGTTTTTTGGGATTCATACCAAAGCCAGGCACCACGGATATCGGATGCCGCTGCTTCCGTGATGTAAATGGTATACACTCAGGACGCGGAGAAGAGATTCTTTTTAGCCTCAGACCAGAGTTTTTTTTCCATTTCGCCTCGTTCGAGTGCGTCCATCCTTTTTCTGGTCTCAAGTACCTGGGCATCCAACAGTTTTTCTTCATGTTCGACACGTACATAATCGAGGGTGCGGATGAACTGAAGGAAGGTGTTGAATTGATTCTCTTCGATATCGATGGTGATCTTCATATGCCTAAAGTTAGAGATTCCATGTGCATGGTCACTCAACGGATCTTGTATAATCGCGTCTATTCATCCCAATGCGTTCAGTCATTTACTAAAGAACTGATGATCAAATGAGGCAGATAAGTGGAAACAATGGCCACAAAAAAAGCCCGGTTTGTCCGGGCTTTTTTAGTTCAAGAGGAGGAGTATTCGTCTTACTCTTCCTTTTTGTCATACATCTTTTTGGCTCCATAGGCGGCACCTGCGGCCACGAGCAAGGCAATGCCGGGCAGGGGCGTTGGGGCGATTGGA
>CATILC010000151.1 GCA_949516455.1 Flavobacteriia bacterium
CCGTTCAGTTCCTTTAGCTGACGCACATTGATGCCGTACATCTTGGCCACCTTGCCAAAGCTTTCCCGCTTGTCCGCTACCGTATGGAATTCACCTAGCGGACGCTCCTCTTCCTTCGCCTCGTCGCCGCCCTTCGCAGAGGATCCACCCTCTTCTGCCACCGGCTTATTGGGCACGTAGTCATCGCGCAAGACTTTGAAGTCCGTCCTTCTGTTGATCTGGTTTCCGATCTCTTGTTCCTCAGCCGAACGACTCCTGATGAATTTCTCGCTCAGCACCGAACCGGCTTTGAATGTTCCTGCTCCAAAACCTCTGTACGCATCGGTCACTGTGAATGGCTCTGCTTCACCTCGACCAACTGCCACCAATCGATCGGAGGCGATGCCCTTGGAGATCAGATACCGAACACAGGTATCAGCACGGTTTTGTGAGAGCGCACGATTCTTTTCGTCCGTATCCCTGTAGTCGGTATGAGAACGCAATTCAATGACGATGTTCGGATTGTCCTTCAAGATGGCCACCACTGTATCCAGTGCCACCATGGCTTCCGGACGGAGATCCCATTTGGCCAGATCGAAGAGTACATTCGGTAGAACGATCGGCACCTCGATATGGTCCATCCCTTTGTTCAATGTCATTCTGTGCAAAAAGACATTTTCGTCTTTGATGTATTCAAAGGAATCAAAGGGAACCCCCACGGTCGTGGCCGCAGCCTGGGCGTTCAGGTATTGCTTTTTTTCAAAGCTCAATGTATAGGTGGTGTTTTCCTTCAGATTCTCCGAAGAGAAAACAAAGTCTCCAAAACCATCGGAGTTTTCAATGATGCTCGTTCCATCGCTGCCGTCGAGTCGAATGGTCACCTGTGGAATGGGTCGTCCGTCCTTGGTATCCGTCACCGTTCCTGTGATCTCGAAAAGCAGAGGAACTTCGTAAATGCCGTAAATGTCATCGGAACCCATCCCCTCTTTGGGGCGGTTGGAAGTGATGTATCCGCGATGCGCGCCACCGGGCTCGAGAACGATCCCAAAATCATCTGCAGGCGTATTGATGGGATACTTCATATTCTCCACTTCTCCCTTCGGCATCCCATTTTCATCCAGAGCAATGCGGAAAATATCCAGTCCACCCATGCCCATGTGTCCATCTGAGGCGAAATACAGATAACCATCGTCATGGACGAACGGAAACAATTCGTTTTCTGCCGTATTGACCAGCGGGCCCAAATTGGTGGGCTGCTTCCACTCCTTTTTGCGGCGATCATAGGTGGTCATCCAGAGATCCTTACTTCCCTCCACCGAATTTTCGATGTCTCCTGCGAAGTAGAGGATCTTATCGTCTGGAGAAAGGGATGGATGGCCCACAGAGTGTGAACTGTCATCGGAGAGAACAACGACTTCCGGCTCATCCCAGGTCTGTCCGCGCTGACGGGTCACGTAAATGGCACAACCCAAGGTGTGGTAGCGTTTGTTCTCGCATCGTGTGAAATACAGATCCTTGAACCGGGAATCAAAGCACATGGTGCCCTCGTGGTCCTTGGAATTGATGATCTCAGAAAGAGGGACCGGCGTGGAGTAGTTCACTTCCTCTACTTCCTTCTGCTGCTTGCCTCTTCTGCGCCTTCTGCCTTTCTTTTTGTCCTTCCGCTCAGATTTGGTCATCCACAGATCCATATACCCCTCCCCTGTCCAACCGTCTTCTGATTTGCCCGTGCCGCCTTCCCGTGAGGATACCAAATACAGCATTCCGTCGTACTGTGGGCGGTCGTGATGCGAGTAACTCAGTCCTTTGTTCTTATGACTCCTTGAGCGTTCTGCATAGATCGGAGTCATGTCGCGTTCCCTTGAATTCAGATCCTTCCGGTTGGTCACGATGTACCGGCTTGGATTGTCGATCCAATCCGTGGCCGTACGACACATTTGGATGCCCCATTCGGCGCGCACATCACCGGGATTCGAGCGCTTCAACTCCTCATATTCGGCCAGTGCATCTTCGTATTCGCCCTGACAGGCCATCATCTCAGCATACCAGTAGTGCGCATCATCTCCGTAATCGAGCTTGATCGCCCTTTTGTACTGCGCCTCAGCCTGCTTGTACCTGCTCACATGCCGATAACTCTCTCCAAGCATGAAAGCGATTTCCGCCTTCTTTTTGCGCCCTTTCTCTTTGCCAAAGGCCTCTTTCAGTGCTTCGATGGCGAAGGTGTATTCCTTGGCTCGATAATACTCCATGGCCTTCTCAGTGGCCTTGTGGATCTTTTCTTCTTTGGTTTCCGGCTCTTCGGCATCCTGCTTTTCCTGGGCCATCAAACCCTGCGATCCCAGACAGATGCAAAACAGAACGACAAGGCTCCCCAGAGAAAATCTATTGTTCACGACCATGCTCTTTACTTCTATTCGGTAATGTGCTAAAATATGCAATTAGCCCCAAGCAGAAATCCGTCAGCCAATGCTCCGGGAAAGGGGCCAAAAAAACCCGGGCAAGGCCGGGTCTTTTTGATCGAATTGTGTACAAATGATCAGCGCAGGGACAGCATTTCCCGATACTTGGGAAGCGTCCAAACTTCATCGTCGATGAGCAGTTCCAATTTATCGGAGTGCACCCGGATCTTTTCGAAGTAAGGCAGG
Organism: Flavobacteriia bacterium; assembly: GCA_949516455.1. Taxonomy (GTDB): domain Bacteria; phylum Bacteroidota; class Bacteroidia; order Flavobacteriales; family Schleiferiaceae; genus RFXV01. The sequence goes on from CATILC010000151.1 coordinate 2,625, forward strand.
ACCTCCTCACAGTACATGATGGAGCGTTTGCGTACGTCATCCACTGCATTTGCTCGCTTGCGTGCTTCGATCATTTCCTCCTTCAATGTGATGATCTCCGAGGTGCGTTCTGCGATCTCTTGCACCATATTCCTTGGAACTTTGGTGAGCTTCTTGAATTCACTTTCACCGAACACCTCATGCATGCCCTGAATGTTTTGCATGAGCAGGCTCTGGTAGCGAAGCGCTGTGGGCACCAGGTGATTGCCTGAGATATCTCCCAGTACGCGCGATTCGATCTGGATCTTCAACTGGTAATTCTCCAACAAGATCTCGTGCCGAGCCTCGATCTCCGTGCGGTTCATGACGCCCATGTCTTCGAAGAGCTGGATGGCCTCTTTGGAAACAAAGAAGTCGAGCGCATGCGGCGTGGTGCGCACATTGCTCAGCCCTCTTTTCTCCGCTTCTTTTTCCCAATCGCCGCTGTAGCCATCGCCCTCAAAGCGGATGCTCTTGGAGCTCTTGATGTATTCCTTGAGAACATTGAAGATGGCATCGTCCTTCTTCAGACCTTTTTTGTCGATCAGTGCATCGACTTCGGATTTGAAGTCCTTCAGCTGCTGGGCAACAATGGTGTTGAGAATCGTCATCGGGGCAGCACAATTGGCAGCGGAACCCACCGCGCGCAACTCGAACTTATTTCCAGTGAAGGCGAAGGGCGAGGTTCGGTTGCGGTCAGTATTGTCGAGCAGGATCTCAGGGATCTTTCCAACGACATTGAGCTTGAGCTCTGTTTTCTTCTCCGCACTCAATTTGCCGCTTTCGATCTTCTCGAGTTCATCGAGGACGGCGGAGAGCTGCGAACCAATGAACACAGAGATGATGGCGGGAGGGGCTTCATTTGCACCGAGGCGATGGTCGTTACCTGCCGATGCAATGATGGAACGAAGCAGGTCGGCGTGCCGGTGCACGGCCTTGATGGTGTTGATGAAAAAAGTCAGGAACTGCAGATTGCCCATCGGATTCTTTCCGGGACTCAGCAAATTCACCCCTGTATCGGTGGCCAAAGACCAGTTGTTGTGCTTTCCGCTTCCATTGACACCTGCAAATGGCTTCTCGTGCAACAAACAACGCAGGCCATGCCGGCGGGCTACTTTTTCCACAATGTCCATGATCAGGCTGTTGTGGTCCACTGCTAAGTTGGCCTCTTCGAAGATCGGGGCCATCTCGTACTGACCAGGCGCCACTTCGTTGTGGCGTGTTTTGATCGGAATACCCAAGCGATGGGCTTCGTATTCAAACTCTTGCATGAAACGCATCACTCGCTCTGGAATGGTACCGAAGTAATGGTCATCGAGCTGCTGGCCTTTGGCAGGACTGTGTCCCAGCAAGGTTCTGCCTGTCTGCTGCAGATCGGGGCGCGCCTTGAACAGTGCGTTATCGACGAGGAAGTATTCCTGCTCCCAACCCAAAGTGGAATAAACCTTGCTCACGTTCCTGTCAAAGTATTTGCAGACGTCCGTGGCGGCTTGATCGACCACTTGAAGCGCTCTGAGCAGAGGCGTTTTGTAATCGAGCGCCTCCCCTGTATAAGCCACAAAAATGGTCGGAATACACAGCGTCTTGCCCATGATGAATGCCGGCGAGGTCGGATCCCATGCCGTATATCCGCGCGCCTCGAAAGTGTTTCGAATGCCTCCGTTTGGAAATGATGATGCGTCGGGTTCCTGTTGAACCAACAAGCTGCCATCGAACTTCTCCATGGCCTGTCCGTCAAATGTGGGCTCAAAAAAGCTGTCGTGCTTCTCAGCAGTAGCACCTGTGAGCGGCTGAAACCAATGCGTATAATGCGTCGCGCCCTTGTTGAGCGCCCAGGCCTTCATCCCGGAAGCGATCTGATCGGCCATGCTTCGGTCGATCTTTTTGCCCAACTCCATGGCCGCGACAACACTCTTGTAGGCCTCGTTGCCCAGATAATCCCGCATGGCCTTTCGGTTAAAGACCATTTCACCGAAATAAGAGGGAATGCCCTCGTCAGGAATATTGAGTTCCACTGGCACTTTCTGCGCAGCGGCCTCCAGACTTTGAAATCGATGGTTTGCCATTTAAAAGATTTTTGGCAAATCTAATACAGCAAATGTGTTGCTCTGAAAATTACCCCCTATTTTTTTGGGGTCTTATCGAAGGATTATGAACATATAGGCAAGGTACCCGGTAAAAAGAAGCCCTCCTTTCCATGAATTGAATGAAAACATAGGACGAAGAGCCATCAAGATCAAAATGGAAAGGGTCATTGCGATCATGTAAGGAAAGTCAAAGGCCAGCAAGTGCCCAGAAGAGGGTTCGATCGGCGTGATGATGCTGCTGAACCCGATCACGCTTCCAATATTGAAAATATTCGAGCCGAGAACATTCCCCAAGGCCATATCCCGCTGACCCCGCAGCGCCGAGATCAAACTGGCGGATAATTCAGG
>CATILC010000152.1 GCA_949516455.1 Flavobacteriia bacterium
GGCGCTCATTTTCGATCGCATATCGATGGCAGCGCACACAGCTTCACGCCGGAATCGGTGATGGATATCCAGCGTCAGATCGGTTCAGACATCCTCATGGCCTTTGACGAATGTCCGCCCTATCCATGCAGCCACGAATACGCCAAGAGTTCGATGGAACTCACCCATCGCTGGCTCGACAGATGCATCGATTATCTGCAAGACCTCGAACCGCTCTATGGCCACAGTCAGGAACTCTTCCCCATCGTACAGGGAAGCACCTATTCGGATCTGCGGAAGCGTTCGGCCGAATACATTGCTTCGAAAGATCGTGCAGGAAATGCGATCGGTGGCCTTTCGGTCGGCGAGCCGGCAGAGGAGATGTATGCCATGTGTGCAGAGGTCTGTGCCCTGCTGCCCAAGGACCGGCCTCGCTATCTGATGGGTGTTGGTACGCCTGCCAACCTCTTGGAAAACATCGCTCTGGGCGTCGACATGTTCGATTGCGTGATGCCCACCCGGAACGGACGCAATGGCATGCTCTTCACCTCAGAGGGCATACTGAACATGAAGAATGCCCGCTGGGCAGATGATTTCGGCCCCATCGACCCCAACGGGAGTTGCTTTGTGGACAGCGCTTATTCCAAGGCGTATCTGAGACATCTGTTTGCGGTGAATGAGTATCTGGCCGGACAGATCGCATCGATCCACAATCTGCGTTTCTATTTGTGGCTTATGGAAGAAGCCCGTGCACACATTGAGGCCGGCGATTTCGCGGCATGGAAGAATGTGATGGTGGAAAAAGTAAGCCGCAGACTCTGATGCTCAAGATCCTCGATCGATACATCCTCGTCAAATTCCTCGGGACCTTTTTCGTGGCCATTGCCCTGATCCTGATGATCGCTGTGGTTTTCGACATCTCCGAAAAGATCGAAGACTTCGTCAGCAAAGGAGCCAGTCTTCGAGAAATCGTGATGGACCACTACATGAATTTCCTGGTATTCTACGGCAATCTGTTCAGCTCCATGATCGTGTTCATCGCCACGATCTTTTTTACATCCAAAATGACGGCACGTACCGAGCTGGTCGCCATGCTCACAGGCGGAATGAGCTTCAAGCGGCTCCTCTACCCCTACTTCCTCGGCGCCACCCTGATCGCGGTCATCAGTCTTTACCTGAGCCATTACGTCATCCCAAAGACCAACGAAACGCGACTGAATTTCGAATGGCGCTACATCCAGGACAAGAGCAAGGAGCGCTTTCAGAATTTGCACAGACAGATCCGACCGGGCCACATGATCTTTTTGGAGAATTACAATACCCGCAGAATGTCGGGCTATCACTTCGCCTACGAACACTTCGAGGGACAGCGGATGCTCAGCGCCATGAAGAGCGACTTCATGCGCTACGATACCGTTACCACCAAATGGCGCCTGGACAATGTGGTGATCCGCAGCATAGACGAAGACGGAACCCAGCATCTGCGCCGGGAACGCCGAATAGATACTACGCTTGCTCTGCTCCCTGAGGATCTGGCCACGATCATCTACAATGCCGAGATGATGCCAACCCCCGAGCTCAACGAATTCATCCGGGCCGAACAATTGCGCGGTTCGGAAAACGTCAACTATTTCATCATCGAGAAACTCAAACGCACGAGCTGGCCTGCATCCACCTACATTTTGGTGCTTATTGCCCTTTCCCTCTCCTCACAGAAGACCCGAGGCGGACTCGGTCTCAACATCGCCATAGGGCTGGCGATCTGTGTGTCCTACATCTTCTTTATGCAGATCAGCACCACATTTGCCACGTTGAGCAACTTCCCGCCTGTGCTGGCAGTCTGGCTGCCCAATATCTTTTTCAGCCTTCTTGGTCTTTATCTCTATGCACGTGCGCCCAAATAACCTAATGCGCCTGCATTTCATCGTATTCCTCTGGGGATTCACGGGAATACTTGGCGCCCTGATCAGCCTGGAAGCACTCGAACTGGTCTTTTACCGCATGGGACTGGCCGCAGCCATTCTTTGGATCTGGGCTTTTTGGAAGAAAAAAGAAATGCGTGTCGGATATCAAAGGCTGAGCATGTACCTGCTCACCGGAGCAGTGATCGCCGTGCACTGGGTGACCTTCTTCCACGCCATCAAAGTTTCCAATGTGAGTGTGACCTTGGCCTGCCTGAGTTCTGTAGCTGTGTTCGTGTCTCTTTTGGAACCCCTGGTGTACAGAAGACGTGTCCGACTACAAGAGATCCTCCTCTCCCTCTTGGGTGTACTCGGACTCTTTTTGATCTTTCAGTTCGAGGGCGATCATCGGGAGGGCATTCTCTATGCGCTCGTCTCCGCATTTCTAGCTGCTGTTTTCAGCGTTCTGAACGGGAAATTCGTACAGGCAGATGCCTCGGAAAAAATATCGGTTTACGAGCTCAGCGGTGGCTGGCTGGTCCTCACCGTTTACCTGCTTTCAAACGGGGCTTTCAATCACGGATTGCCCTCTTTGCAAGGCCTCGATCTGCTGTGGCTCTTCATACTCGGAGGGGTTTGTACTGCCTACGCTTTTATCGTTTCAGTGGATGTCATGAAGGAATTGAGTCCATTCACCGCCGTTTTGACCATCAATCTCGAACCGGTCTACGGGATCGTCCTGGCACAGTTGTTTTTTCGTGAAAAAGAAAGCATGAGCCTGTACTTTTACCTCGGAACGGGGATCATCCTGTCCTCCGTGATATTGAATGGATATCTCAGCAGGAAAAGACGGGAAAGAGAGCAATTAGAACCCGAAATTTGACCCTATAACCACTTATCACATGGACTATTTGGACTTCGAACAACCCATCAAGGAGCTGCAGGAGCAACTGGAGCAAACGATGAATATCGAGAAAGAGACCAAGGTGGACATGAGCAAGGCCCTTCGGGAGCTCGAAAAAAGCATCGTGACCACGCGCAAGCAGATCCAAAACAATTTGACCTCATGGCAGCGGGTTCAGCTGTCCAGGCACCCGCAGAGGCCCTACACACTGGCGTACATTGAAGCCCTGACCGACGGACAGTTCATGGAACTGCACGGCGACCGAAGCGTCAAGGACGACAAGGCCATGGTTGGCGGATGGGGTTTGATCGACGGAGAGAGTTATATGATGATCGGCCAGCAAAAAGGAGTCAACACCAAAATGCGGCAGTACAGGAATTTTGGCATGGCCAATCCGGAAGGCTACAGAAAGGCCTTGCGCCTGATGAAGCAGGCCGAAAAATTCAAGCGGCCGGTGATCACTTTTATCGATACACCCGGCGCATTCCCCGGACTTGAAGCTGAGGAGCGCGGACAGGGCGAAGCCATCGCACGGAATATTTACGAAATGTGCCAATTGAAAACGCCCATCATCTGCGTGGTGATTGGTGAAGGTGCATCGGGAGGTGCACTGGGTATCGGCGTTGGGGATCGGGTACTGATGATGGAAAATACCTGGTATTCAGTGATCTCTCCGGAAAGTTGCTCTTCGATCCTTTGGAGGAACTGGGACCACAAGCAGGAAGCCGCCGAGGCATTGAAGCTCACCGCCCAGGACATGATGAAGAACAAGCTCATCGATGGCATCATCAAAGAGCCTTTGGGAGGTGCCCACACCGACCCTGATGAAACCTTTTCAGCGGTCAAGCAGGCCATTTTGAAGAATATGGAAAAGCTTCAGGGGATGGATACAGACAAACTGCTGGCTGCCCGGATCCGGAAATTCAGCAAGATGGGTGCCGTGAAAGGCTGAGGAATCAATCCTTACTGAAGAGCGACTGAACAAAGCCCTTCGCATCGAAAACCTGCAGGTCTTCCATTCCTTCTCCTACGCCGATGAAGCGCACGGGAATGCCGAATTCGGAGGCGATCCCGATCACTACGCCACCTTTGGCTGTTCCGTCGAGCTTGGTCAGCACCAGACCACTCACATCCGTTGCCGCAGTGAATTGTTTGGCCTGCTCGAGGGCATTCTGACCTGTGGAACCGTCGAGCACCAGAAGAACTTCGTGCGGTGCCTCAGGAACCAACTTTTGAAGTACTCTGCGGATCTTGGACAGCTCATTCATTAAATTCACCTTGTTGTGAAGACGACCCGCCGTATCAATGAGCACTACGTCAGCTTCTTCATTCAATGCCTTTTGGAGGGTCTCAAAAGCCACAGCTGAAGGATCGGTGTTCATGCCCTTGGAGACGATATCGACTTGTGCCCGTTCGCTCCAGATGATCAGTTGATCCACTGCAGCTGCCCGGAAGGTGTCGGCCGCTCCCAGCACCACCTTTTTGCCTGCCTGTTTGAAGCGGTGGGCCAGTTTCCCGATAGATGTTGTCTTGCCCACTCCATTCACGCCGACCACAAGAAGGACAAGAGGCTTGGGTGCATCCTGAAGATCGAAGGTGATGGGCGAATGGGCCTCAGTCCCCTCCACCATTTGGGCGGCCACTTCCTCCTGAAGTATGGTGTCGAGTTCAGAAGTGGACATGTACTTGTCCTTGCTCACGCGGGCCTCGATGCGTTCGATGATCTTCACTGTGGTCTGCACGCCCACATCGGAAGTGATCAGCATTTCTTCGAGCTCGTCCAATACCTCGGGATCCACCCGAC
>CATILC010000153.1 GCA_949516455.1 Flavobacteriia bacterium
CAGACCCAGGGCAACAGCGAGGTGGATGTGGAGGTGGCCCGCTGGGGCGACATCAATGAGCAGGACATATTGCTCTATTCGGTTCAGCCGGTCTGGTTTGGACCCTACAAGCCCGAGCGCACCCAGAAGATCAATACTCCGACAGGTTCGCTAAATGGAGTTACGGCCCACCGTTTGGTTTGGACGGACTCGCTGATCACTTGGAAGAGTTGGGAGGACTATGCAGACGGGCCGAATGAGATCGGCAGCTGGTCGTTCGATCTGAACAATCCGCCACGGACCAAGGATGAAGGGGGTCAGACTTCGGATCCGATCATTATTCCCGCACCGGGTGCTACGACACATGCACGGATGAATCTGTGGTTGTTCAATGGAGCTGCACCGACCAACGGACAGCCCTATGAGGTGATCATCCGCCTGTTTTCCTACGAACCCTACTGATCGCAGAGGCAGCCTGAGATCATTTCACCTATCGATTTCACGGGGAAGAGACAGCCCAGTGACCAATTCCAAATAAAGAACACATGAAAAAAGCACTAATCTTTATTGGACTGACGTACGCATCATTCCTGAATGCTCAGATCGGACAGCTACTCTGGCAGGAAGATTTCAACGACCTCAACGGCTGGATCATAGAGACCGGCAATGGTTCTTGGGGCTGGGGCAACGGCGAGCTGGAATTCTATCAGGGCAGCAATGTCTTCATTGACAGTGTCCCGGGCGAGGCAGGCAACAATGCGCTGCATATCGTCGCACGTCAGGAAAGCGGAGCAAATATCGTTGACCAATGGGGCAATCCGCTGGATTACACCTCCGGTCGGATCAATTCCAAATCAGAGGTGTCCATGCAATTCGGCATGGTGGAAACCCGGGTGCGCATTCCCAATCTCGACCTGGGCGGCTGGCCGGCCTTTTGGCTTCTGGGCACCAGCAATTATACCTGGCCCAGATGCGGCGAGCTGGACATGATGGAAATGGGTCATAAAAAGACCGTTCGCGATCAGCACGATACGCACAATGGCGGAAGCGGGCAGAACAATTCCACGGTCAATCAGATGGTGGCTTCCAATGCCATGTTCTACGACGCAGGCTCCATCAATACCGGAAACCCATTGGGTGCAGCCAGCACAGCCTGGGATCCTCAGGATGTGAATTTCCGGCCATACTACGATCAGACCAATGGCCTTGTGGACCGATTCCTGATCTACCGCATGTATTGGGACCCCAACACCATCCGTTTCACGGTCATCGACAATGGGGTGGAGCACGATCTGTATGAAAACGAATTCGTCATCGACAGCCTCTCTCGCGAGTTTCATCAGCCCTTTTACTTCGTTATGAATATGGCGATCGGTGGCGCCTTTACCGATGCCTTTAACCTGGGAGATCCCACCTCAGGTCAGCCCGTAAGCATGAACCTGCCCGCAGAAATGCTGGTGGACTATATCAAGGTCTACGAGTGGAACGGCCACGGTAATATTCATTTGGGTCCACCGACTGGCCAGACAGGAACCTACGGACTCTTCACTGACAATACACCTTACGACAACACCATGCTGATGGACAGCACTGGCCACATCTATGTGTGGGAGGGCACATTGGCAGCGGGAAGCGAGGCGCCCTACGAGGGCCCCAACGGGATCTCCTGGACAAGCACAGGGGCTGGATGGTTCGGTGCGGGCATTATGAGTGTGCAGCCACTGAATCTCTCCGCCTATGAGCAGGGCAATCTTCATTTCAGTGTCAAGATCCCCGCGAATGTGGACTTCCAGGTCGGCATCATGGATGCATGGGGCAATCAGTCATGGGTGGAATTTCCAGCGAATCAGACCAAGTACGGTTTGCAAAGGGACGGACAATGGGGACAAGCCACGATCCCTGCGTCAGATATCCGCGGAACCCTGATCGATCTGCGCATGCTCTCTTATCCCTTCGCTGTTCTGGAGGTGAACGGTGCCTCTGCCAGTATAGCGCTGGACGACATCTATTGGTCGGGTGGATCGATGAACATAGCCGACAGGCAAGAAGCGGGATTGCGTTCTTTGGAGGCCTTTCCAAACCCTTCAGCCGGCGAGTTCACTCTGCGTTGGACCCAACAAGTGGCCAGCAGCGTGCAATGGGAGGTAAGGAACAGTGCAGGTGCCTTGGTCATGCTCGAGCAAAAAGACCTCGTTCCAAGCGGGGAGCGGGAGATGACACTGGATGCCTCAAATTGGGCGGAAGGCGTCTATTTCGTCACCAGAACAGACCGTGGTTCCCAAGAGACATTGCGCTTGGTGCTGACCAAATAAGCTTGATTGTCAGTGGATGAGCATTGGATAATTCCCTTTGGCCCATAAGGCGATTCCGATGGTCATTTAGCTAAATTCGTGGCTCAACCAAGCAGCCCCCGATGAGCGAACAGATCAAGCACGAGTGTGGAGTGGCTATGGTCCGCCTGCTTAAACCCCTCAGCTTTTATCAGGAGAAATACGGCAGTTCCTTCTACGGATTGAACAAGATGTATCTGCTGATGGAAAAGCAGCACAACCGGGGACAGGACGGGGCTGGTCTGGCCAATATCAAGTTGGATGTTTCGCCGGGAAGTCGCTATATCTCGCGTTACCGATCCAATGCCCCGCAGCCCATCAAGGACCTCTTCGAGCGGATCAACGAGCGGATGAGCAAGTTGCTGAGTGCTCCAGATGCCCGATCAGACGATGCGAATTGGCTCAAAGATCATGTCCCGTTCATAGGCGAGCTGTATCTCGGTCATCTGCGATACGGTACTTACGGAGGGAATGCCATTGAGGCCTGCCATCCCTTTCTGCGGCAGAACAACTGGAAGAGCCGGAATCTGGTGCTGGCCGGAAATTTCAATATGACCAATGTCGATGAGCTTTTCCATCATTTGGTGAACCTTGGGCAGCATCCAAAGGAGCGGGCGGATACGGTCACCATACTTGAGCGGATCGGGCATTTCCTGGACGAAGAGAACGAAGATGTCTACAGAAGACTGAAGAGCAAGGGACTCAAAAAGCAGGACATCAGCGAACACATAGCTGAGACGCTGAATGTCGGTCGCATACTGAAGCGTTCGGCCAAAAAATGGGACGGTGGTTATACGATGGCCGGAATGTTCGGTCACGGGGATGCATTCGTGCTCCGCGACCCTGTCGGCATACGTCCAGCCTATTGGTTCGCCAACGACGAGGTGGTGGCGGTAGCATCTGAACGCCCTGTGCTGCAGACGGCATTCGATGTGCCAATCGAAGAGGTTCGTGAGGTTCAGCCCGGGTACGCGCTGATCATTCGCAAAAATGGAGAAGTGAACGAACAGATGATCCGTGAACCCAAGGAAAAGAGATCCTGCTCCTTCGAGCGCATTTATTTCTCCAGAGGGAACGATCCGGACATTTACAGCGAAAGGCTTCAGCTGGGCCACCAGTTGGTGCCCAGAGTACTTGAGTCCGTTGGGCATGACATTGAACACACAGTGTTTTCATTCATACCGAATACGGCGGAAGTGGCCTACTACGGCATGGTCAAAGGCGTGGAAGATCATTTGGATCAGTGGCGCAAAGAGAAGATCCTCGAAATGAAGGACCGGCTGGACACGGACCGACTCGATCAGCTCATGGCCTTGCGGCCCCGCGCAGAAAAGGTCGCATGGAAGGACATCAAGTTGAGAACCTTCATCTCCGATGCGAACAGCCGGGACGAACTGGCCTCCCATGTCTACGACACCACCTATGGTGTGGTCTCATCTGAAGACAATCTGGTGGTTCTGGACGACAGCATCGTCCGCGGTACGACCTTGCGAAAGAGCATCCTGAAGATCCTCGGCCGACTGCGTCCAAAGAAGATCATCGTTGTTTCCTCCGCCCCTCAGATCCGTTACCCGGATTGCTACGGGATCGATATGGCACGTATTGGAAGCTTCATCAGTTTCCGTGCAGCTGAGGCATTGCACCGAGACCGGGGCAGTTATGAATCGGTCTTTCAGGAAGTGTACCAGGCGGCCAAAAAGGTGGTCAATAGCCAGAGGGTTCCTCTGGTGAATCACGTTCAGCGAATCTATGAGGGCTTCTCTCAGGAAGAGATCTCGGCAAAATCAGCTGAGTTGCTGTGCCCGGAGGGAATGGATACGCCTGTAGAGATCATCTATCAGACAGTGGATGGATTGCACGAGGCCTGCAGTGGCCATTTGGGCGATTGGTACTTCACTGGAAATTACCCCACGCCGGGCGGCATTCGGATGGTGAACAAGGCTTTTGTCTACCATATGGAAGGCAATCCGAACAGAGCGTACTAGTGTGGTGTTAACCTGATCTAATACGTGTGAGATGAAGATCTACACAAAGACAGGCGATAAGGGAGAGACCTCTCTGCTTGGAGGAAGCCGGGTGGCCAAGGACCATTTGCGCATCGAAGCCTACGGCACGGTGGATGAACTCAATGCGTGGGTGGGACATATCCGCTCCCTGAAGAGTTCAGTGGTGGAAGACAGCTTTCTGGTGCAGATCCAGAGCAATCTGTTTGCTATTGGCTCAGCACTTGCAGCAGAGAAAAAAGATCTTTCCTTCCCCCTCCCAGAACTGCCAGAAGAATCGGTGGAACAACTCGAGCAGTCGATCGATCGGATGAATGAGAAGCTGCCGGAACTGCGGAATTTTGTCCTGCCGGGAGGCGAAGAGCCTGTCTCCCGTGCCCACCTGGCCCGTACGGTCTGCCGTCGGGCGGAGCGTCGGTTGGCTGCCCTGAGCATGGAGGACGAGCGCGCGGAAGCCGCTCTGGTCTATTTGAACCGATTATCGGATTACTTCTTTGTGCTTTCCCGCTATATGTCCGAGCAACTTGGTCACGAGGAAACCAAGTGGAATCCCTGATAATCAGCATATTAAAAGAATTTTGCAGGCAAGTGGAAAAAATTACATTTGCACAATCTAAAACAGGCAAGTCATGTACTGGACCCTTGAATTAGCTTCTTATCTGAGCGACGCGCCCTGGCCGGCGACCCGCGATGAGTTGGTGGATTATGCGATTCGTACTGGTGCCCCTTTGGAAGTGGTAGAAAATCTCCAGGCGATCGAAGACGACGATGGAAGCGCCTATGAAAACATCGAAGAGATCTGGCCGGATTATCCAAGCGAAGAAGATTTCCTCTGGAACGAAGACGAATACTGAACGACAAGAACCCGCTTCGAGCGGGTTTTTTTATGGCCGATAGTAAAGACGGGCACGGCTCTGCCCAATTTTGATCTCTGTGACGGCTGCCGGAATCAGGGTATCGCTCCGGACCACCCATCGCTCTTCACAGGGAAGGTTCACACACCAAACAGAGTCTGCCTGAACGACCTCTTCCCAATTCCAAATATCCCGCACGGCCCAAGGCTCTGGGTGCGACACCTTCAGATTTGGATCGAATACCTGCAGGAGGTACAGGCTCCAATAATCGGCCAGCACATGGCCATCGATCACTTCGGCGATCTCTGTTATTTCTGCCCGGCTCGGACGGTCTGGGGTGAAGCGAAATCCTTCTACAGCGTAGTGGGTCGAATCCCAACCCGCCCAGAGAACAGCGCTCAGCCAGAGCAAGCGAAGAATGCGGACCAGACGCCCTTTATTCAGAAGTGTAGCGAGTAAGATGAGGACCAGTGGCAAGGCCCAATAGCGAATACCGGAATCGTTCAGGAAAACCCACTCCGACCAGATGGTGAACAACAAGGCCATCAGGCCAAAGCCCAATGTGAGTTTGGAGAGTGCTGTCTTCTTCCCAATGATCCAGCTCAGGCCCGTCAACAGGAACAACAGACCCATGGCCCAAGGACCCAGTGTTCCCATGTTCCAGTAGTAGCGAAAGACGTTAATGCATCCATCCAGATTGGCACGCGTTTCTGCAGCGTCGGCAAAAGACAGAAAGGAGGATCCGCTTCCGGGGAGCTTCATCTTGATCAAAAAGAGCCCGCCCATGCCCAGCAGCATGGCCCCTGAAGACCAGAGCCAGATCTTGACATCCCGCAAACGCTGACCAAACCACAGGGCAGCAGCGATGAGTGGCAGAAAAAGAAGGCTGAGTTCAGATGTCCAGACGCTCAAAAGGCAAAGAGCGACGAGCGCGAGACCCTTCCTCACCGACCATTCTCTGCCCGGGCGCATCAGCCAAAGGATGCAGGTCCAAAGGAAGAGTTGAGTGGTGTATGGATGCCCGATCATACCGAGGGTGTACAGGGTCCATGGTGGGAAGAGCAGCAGCGCACCCATGATCCATCCCGTGCTGCGGCTACCGCTGAGCCGTGCAACCAAAAAGGCTGTGGTGCATTGGATCAGGACATTGACAATGGTCATGGCGTACAATGCCGGAACGCCGATCAATACCAACAGATGCGCCAGGAGCGGCAGGAGGCTTCCCAAGCGATTCTGGCCGTAGAAGTAGAGTGCATCGGGGAAGTGCGGATCCCGTGCGATCAGGATCCAGATGGATTGATCCGAATCGATCATAGGTCCGTAAAGCGTCTGGAAAAACCGAACACTACCAGCCGCGATCAGCAGCAGGACCGAAAAAAAGAAGAAATTCCTCTGCAGACCGGTTCGGGCGATCACTTCAAAGCTGCGTTCAGAGGCGCATCTCAGGAACGTCTTCCGGAACGACCAGAGCCCCTGCCGTGGCCTCTACGATCTCTTCTACGGAGACACCCGGTGCTCGTTCCATCAGGTGGAAGGAACCTTCCCGGACGTCCATGACCGCCAGATTCGTTACGATCTTTCGCACACAACCAACACCAGTGAGCGGAAGGCTGCATTTGGGCAGCAGCTTGCTCTCTCCTTTTTTATTGGTGTGCATCATGGCCACGATGATGTTCTCTGCCGAAGCCACCAGGTCCATGGCACCGCCCATGCCCTTCACCATGCGGCCGGGGATCTTCCAATTGGCGATGTCTCCATTCTCCGAGACCTCCATGGCGCCGAGGACGGTCATTTGCACATGCTGGCCACGGATCATCGCAAAGCTCGTGGCTGAGTC
>CATILC010000154.1 GCA_949516455.1 Flavobacteriia bacterium
AAGCTTGCCGAGCTGGCCGACCAGGGGATGGAAATTCACTTATTCACTGGCAACCACGACCTCTGGATCTTCGATTACCTGCCCGAAGAGATCGGCTGTCGTTTGCACCGGAACCCCATCGAGCTCGAGCTGTATGGCAAATCTGTGCTCGTCGGACATGGAGACGGACTGGGTCCGGGAGACAATGGATACAAATTGCTGAAAAAGATCTTCACCAACCGCTTGCTTCAATGGTGCTTTGAGCGACTTCATCCCAATTTTGGGATCTGGCTGGCCAACAGCAGCAGTCGTTACAGTCGGAAGCACACAGGCGGAAAGGATGCGAAATTCCACGGAGCAGAAAACGAGTGGCTGTTTCAATATTGTCTGGAAGAGAACGAAAAAAAGAAGCGTGATCTCTACCTCTTCGGCCACCGGCATTTGCCCATTCGCATGCCATTGAGCGAAGAAGGGACTTACATCAACCTCGGTGACTGGATCCGCTATTTCACTTATCTCCGGATGGATGAGAACGGCGCCAAGCTGCTCGAATTCCAAGGAGATGTTCAGACCGACCCCGAAGCGAAGGTCTTTAGCTGAACAATACATTTTTTCGGCACCCTGCTTTGTTACATTTGTGTACCATGCCGAACCCCCAAGACATCATTACTCTGCGTGGGCTCACCCGAGATTTTCCACTCGGAGCAGAGGTGGTCAAAGTGCTCAAAGGCATTGATCTGGAGATCGCTCGGAATGAATATGTGGCCCTGATGGGGCCTTCTGGAAGCGGAAAGAGTACCCTGATGAATCTGATCGGCTGTCTTGACACCGCCACAGGCGGTTCTTACGAACTCAATGGCACCGATGTTTCTCAGCTGGACGACAATGAACTGGCGGATATACGCAACGTGGAGATTGGTTTTGTTTTTCAAACCTTCAACCTTCTTCCACGGTCTACAGCTCTGGAAAATGTCGCGCTGCCGCTTGTTTATGCCGGCTTACCCAAGAGCGAAAGAGAAGAGCGGGCCAAATCCGTTCTCGATATGGTGGGGCTTTCGGACCGAATGGACCATCGGCCCAATCAACTCTCTGGTGGACAGAGACAAAGAGTGGCCGTCGCCCGCGCAATGGTCAATAAGCCTTCCATCATTCTGGCCGACGAGCCAACGGGCAATCTCGATACGAAGACGAGTCTCGATATCATGGAGTTGTTTCGGGAGATCCACACTGCCGGCAATACCATCATATTGGTCACCCACGAAGAAGACATCGCCGCACATGCCCACCGCGTGGTCCGATTAAGGGACGGCATGATCGAAAGTGACCAGCGCCAAAAAGCCATCGCCCATGAAAGTCAGTGAAAATTATGTAAGTGGAAGCTGGGTTTCCGGAGAGGGAACCGAGCTGGAGCACGTCAATGCATTGAGCGGAGCGCCCATCTCCTCCTGCTCTTCCAAGGGGATCGATTATGCTGATGTCCTTGAGTACGGCAGACAGACCGGTGGCGCAGCCCTGCGTAAAATGAGTTTTCAGGAAAGGGGCTTAATGCTCAAAAAGCTGGCTCTGCACCTGACCAGTATCAAGGATCGTTTCTATGCGGTCAGCGCAGCTACAGGCGCTACGCGCATCGACTCCTGGATCGATATCGAAGGCGGCATCGGCAACCTCTTCGCCAATGCCTCCCTGAGAAAAAAGTTTCCAGACCTGCCGTTCTATGTGGATGGCGAAACCGTGGGGCTGAGCAAGAACGGCAGCTTTATCGGACACCACATCATGGTGCCCAAACGCGGGGTGGCCGTGCACATCAACGCTTTTAATTTCCCCATCTGGGGCATGTTGGAAAAGGTGGCTGTGAACTGGCTGGCGGGTATGCCGGCCGTGGTCAAACCCAGTGAGTATACCAGCTACCTCACAGAGGAAATGGTCCGGGCCATCATCGAATCAGGAATACTGCCTGAAGGCGCACTTCAACTGGTGAACGGTCGTGGCCAAGGAATTCTTGATGCGGTCGCCCATCAGGATGTGGTGACCTTTACTGGGTCTGCTGCCACGGGGCGCAAATTGAAGTCCCATCCGCGCTTACTCGAAGAATCGGTTCCTTTCAATATGGAGGCCGATTCCTTGAACGCCTGTGTACTCGGTGAAGATGCGGTTCCAGGAACCGCTGATTTCGACTTGTTCATCAAGGAGGTGCATCGTGAGATGACGGTCAAGGCCGGTCAAAAGTGTACCGCTGTTCGCCGCATATTGGTCCCGGAGTCGCTCATGGGTGAAGTCCGCACGGCGCTTGTCGGACGCCTCAAAAAGACGAGCATGGGCGATCCTTCCATTGAGGGCGTTCGCATGGGGGCTTTGGCCACACGAACACAGGTGGAACGCGTCCGTGAAGCGGTGGAGACCCTTTCCAGGCAGCAGGAAATGGTCTATGGTCCACTCAGTGAATTTGAGCTGCAAGGAGGCAGTCGGGAGCACGGTGCATTCTTCCCGCCCGTCTTGTTCCAAAACAGCAAACCATTTGAAAACACACTGGTGCACGAGGTGGAAGCCTTTGGCCCGGTTTCGACCATCATTCCCTACAACGATCTGGAGGAAGCCGCTCAGCTGACGGCTTTGGGTAAGGGTTCTTTGGTCTCTTCCATTGTGAGCTCAGACGACAACATCGCGCGCAACTTCACGCTGGAAGCCGCCCATATGAATGGACGCATCCTGGTGCTCAACGAACGCTGCGCCAAGGAGAGCACGGGCCACGGTTCTCCTATGCCTCTTTTGACACACGGCGGCCCGGGTCGGGCTGGTGGAGGAGAAGAAATGGGCGGTATGCGCGGCGTGATGCATTATCTGCAACGCACAGCCATTCAGGGCCACCCGGATACGATCCGCGCCATCACCTCCCAGCATCAGGTCGGAGCTACATTGCCCGAAGCAGAGCCGCATTTGTTCCGGCAATATTTTGAAGACCTTCAGGTTGGCGATACGGTCACCACCCACAAGCATACGGTCACTGAAGCCGATATCGTCAATTTTGCCAATGTGAGCGGTGACAACTTCTACGCGCACATGGACGCCACCTCCTTGGAAGGCACCTTGTTCGAGCAGCGCGTGGCCCATGGCTACTTTGTGCTGAGCAAGGCGGCCGGCCTCTTCGTCGACCCCAAAAAGGGCCCCGTTCTCTTGAATTACGGAATCGACGAAGCACGTTTCACCAAACCGGTCTATCCAGGGGCAACCTTGGGGGTTCGACTCACCGTGAAGGAAAAGATCGCTCAAGAGAAAAGAAGCGAAGAGGATGTGCCCAAAGGCATTGTCAAATTCCTCGTTGACGTGTACGACGAGACCGGAGAAACGGTTGCTCTGGCCACCATTCTGACCATGGTTCAAAAGCGTTCGGATTGACCTGGCCCGAATTCGTACAAGCAGAACAGCAGCCGACTCCTCCCTATTGGGCGGCCATATTCATCTCCGCCCGCTCTGAAGAGGACGAAGGATACGCCGCGATGGATCGGGCGACCATAGACCTTGCTCAACAGATTGAAGGCTTCCTGGGCTATGCCCACGCCAAAGAGCAAGGCCAGGGAATCTTCATCTCCTATTGGGCCTCGCTTGAAGCCATAGAAAGATGGAAAGAAGACGGCCTACACAAAGCGGCCAAAGAAAAGGGAAACAAGACCTGGTACACACAATTCATCAGCCAGGTCGTTGAGATCAAAAGCCATACGATCAAATCATGAGAACAGATTCGTACGTCAAAGTAGAAGCGGAAGGAGGGGTGGCCTCCATCGAATTCTACCACGAGAAGAAGAACAGCATGCCCGCTGTTCAGCTCAAAGAACTGACCGAAGCCATTGAGCAGTGCGCAAAAGATCGGGGCGTTCGGGTGATCATCTTGCGCTCTCAGGGCGACGGTGCATTCTGCGCGGGTGCCAGCTTTGATGAACTGGTGGCTATTTCCAACGAGCAGGAAGGACTGGCCTTTTTCAGCGGTTTTGCCCAGGTGATCAACGCCATGAGAAAGTGTCCAAAATTCATCCTGGGTCGGGTGCAGGGAAAGGCCGTAGGCGGCGGTGTTGGTCTGGCCAGTGCAACCGATTACTGCTTTGCCCACCGCTCGGCTTCCGTGAAATTGTCTGAATTGGCCGTGGGCATTGGACCATTTGTGGTGGGGCCTGCGGTTCAGCGCAAGGTCGGTCTTTCGGCCATGAGCGAATTGGCCATCGACGCCGCCTCGTGGCGCTCTGCTGAATGGGCCCATCAAAAGGGACTTTTCAATGAGCTCTTTGACGATCATGAGCACATGGACAAGGCCCTGATGGCCCTCGCCCAACGCCTGAGCAAAAGCAGCCCGGAGGCCATGCATCACTTGAAGGAGACATTTTGGGCCCAGACCGGTCACTGGGAGGATCTGCTCAGCGAGCGGGCGGCGATCAGCGGGGAGTTGGTCTTATCGGATTTTACACGGGAAGCCATCGCCGCATTCAAATCCGGCAAGCGCTAGCCGCCCAATGTGAATTCAGATATTTGCGCCCATGGCTCAGGAGGAGAATAAAGAGCGGCTTTTTGAGCGACTGAGGTATAAGTACCGCTTGGTCGTGCTCAACGATGACACCTTTGAGGAAAAGCTTTCCTTCAAACTTTCCCGGCTCAATGTGTTTCTCAGCATCGGTCTGTCGGCCATCCTGCTCATCGCAGGAACCACTTTTTTGATCGCACTGACCCCTTTACGCGAATACATTCCGGGTTATTCATCCACCCGTCTTCGCAAACAGGCCCTGGAACTCTTACAGCGAACAGATTCGTTGAACGCCCAATTGGTCTACCAGCACCGCTATCTGGAAAACATCCAGCGGATCGTTGAGGGCCGGACAGAAGACAGCTTGGATGCCCCACAAACTCTCGATCCCGCAAAACAACCCTCCGAGCAAGAGTTGAGCCCGACGACAGAAGAAGCCTCACTCAGAAAAAAAGTGGAGGAGGAGGAACGATTCAACGTCAACCCAAGGTCAGAGGCAGCACAAGATCTGGAGAATCTGGGCTTTTTTACGCCCTTGAAAGGCGTAGTGTCCCAAGCGTTCAACAAGGACAATGGGCACATGGCGGTAGATGTCCTCGCCCCAAAGAACAGCGCCATCAAAGCCTGTTTGGATGGCTATGCGCTCTTGGCTGAGTGGACGGCTGAAACAGGGCATGTGCTCATGGTGCAGCATGGAAATGGCCTGATATCCGTATACAAACACAATTCCGCGCTCCTCAAAAAGCAAGGAGACGTGGTTCAGGCCGGCGAGGCCATTGCGATCATAGGCAATTCAGGAGAACTGACCACTGGGCCCCACCTGCACTTTGAGCTCTGGCACGAAGGAAAGGCAGTAGACCCCGAGCTCTTCATGCGCTTCTGACCATGGGTGGACTCAAAGAGCAATTGGCCAGGCCATACGCCTGGTGGGTGCACAGAAAAAATCAGAAGTGGAAAAGCCGTGCCGCTGAGGTACAGCACGAATGGCTTTTGAAATTGTGTTCCACTGCCGCTGATACGCGCTTTGGAAAGGACCACCACCTCAAGGATGTGCGCACTCCTGCCGATTTTGCACAGGCGGTTCCGCTGCGCGATTATGAAAAACTCCGGGCTTATGTGGACCGGATGGTGGATGGAGAACCCGACGTACTCTGGCCCGGGCGCCCTCTTTACTACGCCAAGACCAGCGGGACGACCTCCGGGGCGAAATACATTCCCATTTCCAGGGATTCGATGCCTTTTCATATTTCGGCTGCCAAGGATGCGCTGCTGGAATATGCCTATCATTCGAACAATTACGATTTCGTCGGCGGAAAACTGATCTTTCTTCAGGGAAGCCCGGAAATGAGCCCCACCCGCGATGTACAAACGGGCAGACTTTCGGGCATAGTTGCGCATTATGTGCCCTCCTATCTGCAAAGCAACCGGCTTCCGAGTTGGGAAACGAATTGCATCGAGGACTGGGAACAAAAGCTGCGTGCCATCGTGCAGGAAACCCGTTCGCAGGACATGCGCCTGATCAGCGGTATCCCCCCCTGGGTGCAGATGTATTTTGAATACCTGCTGGAGGATACGGGCATGCCGGACATCCAAAGCTTGTTTCCCCGCTTCAGTCTGTTTGTCACCGGTGGAGTGAATTATCAGCCATACCGAGCCAGCATAGACCGCTTGGTCGGCAAAAAGATCGACATGCTCGAAACCTATCCTGCCAGCGAAGGCTTCATCGCCTACGACGACAGCTCCGGTGAAGAGGGCTTGTTGCTTCTGGCGGACCAGGGAATTTTCTACGAATTCATTCCGCTCGAGGAAGTGCATTCCGAAAACCCGACGCGCCTGCCCTTGAGCGATGTTCAAACCGGTGTGCGTTATGCGATCGCCATGAGCACGAACGCGGGTCTTTGGTCCTATTTGATCGGTGATACGGTGGAATTCGTGCGTACGTCACCCTTTCGGTTAAAGGTCACTGGGCGGGTGGCCCACTACATCTCCGCCTTTGGCGAGCACGTCATCGGAAGTGAGGTAGAAGCGGCCATGAAAGAAGCCTGTGCGCAGAGCGGGGCTGTTCCCGTCGAGTTCACTGTGGCCCCACAAGTAGCCCCTGAAAGCGGGCCGCCACATCACGAATGGTTTGTGGCCTTCGAGCAGACACCTGATGATCTGCTTTCCTTTGGACAACATCTCGACAAGGCACTTTCTGACAAGAACTCCTATTACGCCGATCTGATCGAGGGAAAGGTTCTCGGCCCATGTGTTATTCGCGAGGTGCCAAGGGATGCGTTTGCAACTTATATGAAGTCCATTGGGAAGCTCGGTGGACAGAACAAGCTTCCCCGCCTGAGCAACGACCGAAAGATCGCCGATGCGTTGAGCAAGATGCTCAACTGATCGCCGTTCGGGTCAGGGCCTTTTGACCACCCGCGCAGTCTGCACAGAGCCGTTCTGAGCGCTCATTTTGACAATGTACACTCCCTCTGAATAGCCGCTCATATCTAGGGCTTCCCCTGCATCGAAAAGCTTGTGGCTGCCCAAGAGCTGTCCGTTCACACTGAACACCTCAACGGTCAATGGCCCGCCGGTCCAACCGAAATGCAGGGCGTCTTTGACAGGATTGGGGTAAAACTGAATGTCCATGGGTTGCTGGCCGATCACAGAAAGGTCCTTACAGCTTCCGATCACATAGCTGTCTTTATTGGCTGAATTGTTCCGTTCGCCCTGACCGGGATAAGAATAGGTGTAGTAAAAATAGACCGTGCTGCCTTGTGCGGCATTGATGGGATAGGGCACATTCGGCGTTACGATATAGCCCGGCATATTGCTCGGATTGGTGCCGTAATACAGAATGCAGGTCGGACTGCCCATCCCAGCGATAGAAGGTATGAAGGTGATGCTGGGGTTGTTGGCATCGGGTGAAAAGCGGTAGTTGAAATCGCCATTCCAGGAGGACTGTTCGCAAGGCGGCGCTGAAACGATATCCACCTGTACCGCATCTGAAACAGCTGAGTCACCGTAGGTGTCCACCGCCACAGCTGTAATGTCGAAAATGCCTGCGGCCTGAGGCGTCCATTGCCATTCAAAGGGCGCTTGCGCATCTGTTCCCAGCCACTGTCCGTTGAGCCTGAAATGAACCTGCGCCACGCTGTCATTGATGTCCGAGGCCACAGCGAGAATAGTGATGGTTTCGTTCTCGAAAAATTCCGACTGGTCTGCAGGGGACTGAATGACCACAGCTGGCGGCAGGTTATTGGTCGTGCTGGAGATCAGGTAGACTTCATCCTGATCCGAATACGAGCCGTTGTCCACATCCAAACGAAGTAGATAGACCCCGGGGATCAGTCCTGAGGCCGTCGTTTGGGCAGATCCTGGTGCAGCCAATTGAAGGACGGATGGCCCATAGACCTGCGTCCACTGATGATTGAGGCTCGCGCCACCTGGATCAGTGCTCGCCGAGCCATCCAAAACAGCGGTGTTTTGCGGCAATACCACGAGTTGATCTGCGCCTGCATCTGCTACGGGCTGACTGTAGTTGAGCGGTGCATCGTAGGTGAAGGTCAGCCTTCCCAGATTGAATTCACCGTGATCAAAGAATATGCGGAGCACCTGCACGCCTGCTTTCAATGGTATGTTGCTCACTGTTTGTGCGGACCAGCTGTTCCATCCATTGGTGTATCCGACGGCCACGCCGTTTTTTACGATCTGTCCATCCGAACTCAGACCAAATGGTCCTCCGCCCGACTGATTCCCCGATGCAAAACGATAGCTCATCGAATAGAGACCGGCCTGCTGTACATCCACTGTGTATTCCCCCCATTCTCCCGACCCGATCCAGCCGATCGCATGGCCCTCGCTTCCGGCGTCGAATACATCCACGCTTTCGTTCATTCTGGTGTCACCAATGTTGATGGGTGTCATGTCCTGGTAGGCTATTCCCTGTCCGTTTCCACCTTCGAAGCGATCATAATGCCCCGCCTCAACGCTCCCTGGAATAGGCGTTGGCTGCAGGCTATATGGAACCTGCTCACCCACGATCACCTCTACCAGATTGCTCAGAACGAAATTCGACGCCTGATACATGCGCGCGTGGAAAGTGTGCCGACCCAATGGCAACTGCCCCGCTGTGATCTGATATGGCGCTTGTATGACTGCGCCCACCCGCTGATTTCCATTATAGAAGACAACAGAATCTGCCCCCGATCCCTGTAGCTGGAGAGACAGGTCCACACTTCCCCCTGCATAGGCGGAAGGAAAAGAACTGCTCAACAGTCCGCTGAGTGAAATGTCCTTGCTGGTGACCAGCGATCTTGGCGGCACCGACATTTGAAAGCCGTCGGAAAACTGTACCTGAATGGGCGTGCTGCCGTAGTTCTGAACCACATAGGTGGTGTCGCCAGAATTGTTGAAAACGGCCGACAAAGGATGGGATGAAGTGACAGATGTTTCAACAACCCCGAGTGTTTTCAGAGCGTGCAGCCAGTGATAGGTCTGAGCATCAGAAATGCCGAATTTGAGGTTCCTGTTCGGATAGGAATCATAGAGTCCCAAGGCCTTGTCCGGATCGATAAAGGCCAGATACTTCCAATATTCATCGTGCCACAGGTTCACATTCGGGTCGTTGCTGAGAATGCCTGTGTTTTGTTCCATCTCTGTCCAGAGCTTGCGCACATATGCTGTATCGTGCCCCAAATAGAGGGAGCCGCCGTGGATGGGGTAGATCTCAATGCCGTAGGAGGCCGCAATGTCCGCCGTCCAGAAGGTGCCATTGTCATAGCTGTTGCCCCAGACCCGGCTGACCAGACTGTAACCTTGGTTGGGCCCGAAGTTTCTGCTTTTGGTATCGAACCAATATTCCTCCACCGCCGTCTGTTCGGTGGTGTACAAATAGATGCCGAG
>CATILC010000155.1 GCA_949516455.1 Flavobacteriia bacterium
GATGCCATTCTGGGCATCACATGAACGGGCATCTGCTGCGCATCCATGGCCTCTTTCCCGAGGTACATCAATCCGCTGTAATGACCGATGTGGGCATGGGTCAGAAACAGTCCGTCCAATAGCTTTCCACCCTTGTTTTCATCCAATTTGTTCAAGGCATCGAGTTGGGCCGGCAGATCGGGCGTAGCTTCTATCATGTACTTCCTGCCTTGACTTCTGTCGATCAGCCCAAGGGACACGACCATTCGCTTGTCGGCTTCCTCAGGGCTGAGCGCTGCACAGCAGGAGCGCGCGCAACCGATCTGGGGCGAACCGGCATCCTGAGTGGTGCCCAGAACGACCAATTCCACTTCTGACTTTTCAGATGCAAGCTCCGGCTCTGACTCCGGAAGCCCACATTGGCTCAGCAGAAGTGCTGCTAAAAATCCTGTCCAAGCGCTACGCCTTTTCATCGGGTCTTGGAATAATTTCGAAAAAGAACGACGGCTTCGGCAGAGTCCGGAACATCTGCCTGCCCTTTGATCTGAGGCCATAGGTGGCGCATCAGGAAATCAAATCCCAGGCTGTCCCTGCGGTAGATGACCTCCTCCAGATTCGAGCGGTAGGCTTGTGTATAGTACTCCATCAGAGGAAATCCGCTTGCGTCTTGTTCCACTCGTTCTCGCTCTGCGATCAGATAAGGCAAAACGGGCAGCTGAAGGTCCCACCCAAACTCCATGATGTATGGGCGAAAGGCGGGATCGAGGTAAAGCGCTGGCGAAATGTTGCGGATGCATTCATTCCCTGCCTTTCGGGCCTGCGTGTACTGTTGGGATAGGTTCAGGAGGCTGGCACAGTTGCACAGTCCATATGTGCTGAGGCTGTCGTTCTTCCATCCGCTCATCAGTCCGTCGTACTGAATGGCCCGCTTCCTGCTTTCTTTGATGAATTCGAGCAGCTCTGTGGAGCTGGATCGTCCCATCAACCGACCCACCGCACGTCCTTTGTCATCCAGGATCAGAAGTGCTGGAACGAAGTCAACGGCCCAATGATCGGCTAGGGAACTGCCCGGTCCGTCGTCCAAAAATGCCTGCGTTCGGATGAATCTGGCCTCTGTATAGTCCAGGATGGCCTCGTCCTGCATCTGCTTTTTGGCTTCTTCACACAGCGGGCCTTCCGGACCACAGAAGAAGACCAATACGGGCAGCCCATGCGTCTGCGCCTGTCTCTGCACATATGTCCAGTCGGAATAGCTCTGCAAAGGGCTCCATTCTCTTTGGGCAAAGAGAACAGTACTCAGCAGGCACTCAGTCAAAAACAGAAGCTTTGTCCAGCGGGCGTTCATTGAATCGGTTTTGAAATCCTTTGAGTTCCAATTCTCCTTCGGGCACTTTGCTCATGGGATAGAGATTTGAAACGGGCTTGACCAGGAAGGTCACCCGGTCGATCTCCCGATCCTGGAAGTGCATCTTGATGTTGCTGCAGTCGGTGCGGTTCACGCCGATGTAGTCTCCATCGTCTTCCTGTGCGTAATAGACCGTTTGTCCGTTGCCGTAGCTGTTCATGT
This sequence comes from Flavobacteriia bacterium, assembly GCA_949516455.1. Taxonomy (GTDB): domain Bacteria; phylum Bacteroidota; class Bacteroidia; order Flavobacteriales; family Schleiferiaceae; genus RFXV01. Next base: position 1,547 of record CATILC010000155.1, read on the forward strand.
TCTTCAACTCACCGTTTCGGAAGTTGCCCTTCATCCGTTTGCCACGCACCTGATTGAAATGCTCCAGACTGTCCTTGGAGAGCACAAAGGCATTTCCGTCGATCTTCAGGCTGTCCATTTTCTGAAGCCGCATTTCCAGCCGGATGGTGTCGCCGGTCATTTGGCTTTTTCCAGACCATAGGGCAGGGGCATCATACAGCCGAAAAGTGGAGTCGATGCTGCTGTAGGTGAGGGAATCGCAGACTCCTTGCATGTCTTCCCTGAAGATGCGAACACGGTGAAAGATCTTCAACAAGCCGTGCCCCAATGTATCGCCCAAATAGAAAATGCTGTCGCCATGGATGTGCAGGCTGTCTCCAGATTCAAACAGACTGTAGAGAGGTTCTCCGCCCACAGCCGCCATCTCCGGATATTTCTGGTAGTCGCCACGTTGCCCGGTGATCAGTGAATTTTCAGCTGTGTCGAGCAGGGAGACATCTCCAAAGGCCTTTCCCAAACCTTGGTTTCGATTGTAAAAAAGGCTGTCTCCTTTCAGGCGCTGAGGCCCGTCCCAGAGTTCTGCATTTCGTTTGAACTGCGCAATGTCCGATCGGGTGTCGTAGAAGCCGTTCTCGCAGTAGATCCGACTGCTGTCCGACAAGATGCGCGAGGGCCCGAGAAATCTGGCCACCTTGGTGGAGGAGTGGTAGCGAAGGGTGTCGGAAAACATCTGGTAGCGCAGATTGGTCAGTTCCACATCCGTGCTGAAGTGAAAGGTGCGGCTCCGGCTGAAGTAGATGCCTTTCAAGCTGCGCAGGGTGTTTTCCTCATCCACAATGACCCCGCCCGTTCGGTAGTCCGCTGTCTGGGTGTTCCGGTCGAAGTCGAGATGATCCGTGGTCAGGGTCATGCTCGGATCGCGCAGGGTCACATTTTTGTCGGCCTCGGCCAGCCGGGTATTGCCGTTGTAGCGCAGATAATCGGAATACAGATGAATGGTGTCGTCCTGGATCACGTGGACGTTCTCAAAGGCTTCGAGCATATTCTGATCTGCATAAAGCCAGGCAGAATCGCAGTGAAGGAGCGCTCCTTCGTGCTCGAAGATGACCGATCCGATCAATCGATTGATCCGTTCACCTCCCTTTTTGTAATAGCCTTCATCGGCTTGCCGGATGCGAATGCGGTCGGCCTTTTGTTGTGCAGAAGCGAGACCGAAGACCATCAGCCCCAGGGCCAGCAGCATCGATCGGTTCCAAGCCATTGCCTCCGGGATCAAAGGCGAATGGTCTGGGTGCGGTCGGGCCCAACAGAGACCATGGAAACCGGTACGCCTACAAATTCTTCAATGAATTTGATGTAGTCTGTCAAGGCAGCTGGAAGGGCTTCTTTTTTGGTCATGCCTGTCAGTTCGGTCTTCCAGCCCGGCAGCATTTCATAGATCGGTTGCACCCAATCCTCTTCCACGCGATAGGGCAGATGCGAAACCTTTTTTCCCTTATAGGTGTAGGCTGTGCATACACCGATCTGATCCAGGACGTCGAGTACATCGGCTTTCATCATGATCAATTCGGTCACCCCGTTGATCTTGATCGCGTAGCGAAGAGCCGGCAGATCGAGCCATCCACAGCGTCTCGGTCTTCCGGTCGTGGAGCCGAATTCCCTTCCCGCTGCCCGGATCATCTCTCCGGTTTCATCGAGCAGTTCGGAGGGGAAGGGTCCGCTGCCCACTCGGGTGCAATAGGCTTTGAATATGCCGAATACATTTCCGATCTGGTTCGGTGCAATGCCGAGCCCCGTGCAGGCGCCGGCAGCGGTGGTGGTGCTCGATGTCACGAAGGGATAGGTACCAAAATCAATATCGAGCAATGCCCCCTGCGCGCCTTCGGCCAATATCTTCTGTTCTTTCTCCAGAGCGTCATGAACAAATTCCTCGCTGTCCACCAACTGCATTCGGCTAATTTTTTCGACGGCCGTCATCCACTCTGATTCCAATTCCTCAGAGACTTCATTTGCTCCGAGTGAGGCGAGCAGCCGCTGGTGTTTCTCTTTGAGCTGCCTGTACCGATCGCTGAAATCGTCCATTTCAATATCTCCGATGCGAAGACCGTTCCGCCCCGTTTTGTCCATATAGGTCGGTCCAATGCCCTTCAGGGTCGAGCCGATCTTGTTTTTGCCTTTTGCCTGTTCAGAAGCAGCGTCCAGAAGGCGGTGGGTGGGCAGGATCAGATGCGCTTTTCGGCTGATGACCAAACGGTCCACGCAGGCGGGTTCGATCTTTTTCAGTTCGTCGATCTCCCGGCAGAAGATCACTGGGTCGATCACCACGCCATTGCCCACGATGTTCATGGCCTCCTGGTGGAAGATCCCCGAAGGAATGGTGTGCAATACGTGTTTGTGTCCCTCAAATTCCAGCGTATGTCCTGCGTTGGGGCCGCCCTGGAAGCGCGCAATGAGATCGTACTGTTTGGTCAGTACATCTACGATCTTCCCTTTTCCTTCATCTCCCCACTGGAGTCCGAGGAGAATATCAACATTCTTCACTGCTTGTCTTCTTTAGGTGTTCCCGGAGGGTTTTTTTCCGCATAAATGTACAGGGAGTGGCCTGAGATGGTCAATCCAAAAATATCTTCTAAGCTGTCTTTGATCTGCTGAATGCGCGGATCGCAGAATTCGATCACTTCTCCTGAGTCTGTCAGGATGATGTGGTCGTGCTGTCGGTTGAAATAGGACTTCTCGTAAATGGCCTGATTGGAACCGAATTGATGCTTTCGAACCAGTTTGCAGTCCAGAAGCAATTCGATGGTGTTGTAGAGTGTGGCCCGGCTCACCCGATAGTTCTTGTTCTTCATGGTGAGATAGAGCGACTCCACATCGAAATGCTCTTCATTCACATAGATCTCCTGAAGGATGGCGTAGCGCTCCGATGTCTTTCGCTGACCGTTCTCCTGCAGGTAGCGAGTGAACACCTCTTTGACCGTGTCGAATTCCTGTTGATTCACGTCTGCTTGCAAAAGGTAAAATTACCCTACGGCTTGGATTTCTGAATGGATCTGTCCACCTCCTCGATGCCCTCTACTTTTTGGAGTTTCTCCATGATCTGCTGCAGGTGCAGTTTGTTGCGCACCAATAGCGTGATGGAGCCGTCGAACATCCCGCCCTCGCTGCTCAGCTCAAGCGATCGGATGTTGACGTTCAGGTCGTTGGAGATGATCTGTGTGATGCGGTTGATCAGTCCTTTGGTATCCATTCCCTTGAGTCGGACCACGGCCACGAATTCCTGAACCTCTTTGGAGATCCAGCGTGCTTTCATCACACGCTGGGCGATGCGCGATTGGATGGCAATGGCATTTGGGCAATCTTTTCTGTGCACTTTTATTCCATCTGTAGGGGTGATCAGACCAAAGACATCATCTCCTTCGATCGGATGGCAGCAGGGCGATAGCTTGTGGTCGAGTTCCTGTTCGTCCTCCCCAAATACGAGCACCTTGGGCGAAGGTGGCGCTTCCGAAGTTTCCGATGGCTTTTTATCTGGGGTCTCCTTACGGATCCGTCCTCTCCCAAAATACTGGTAGAGTACGCTGTTCCGCTCGCGTGCAAAATTTTTCAGTTCCTGATTGTCGAGCAGGCCCAGTCCCGCCTGATAATACATTTCCTGGCTGTCGCGCAGCTTGAGGAAGTGGTAGAGTTTCCCTTCCACCTGAGGGCTCATCTTCACTTTGAGCGCACGCAATTTCCGGTGAACGACCTCTTTTCCTCGATCGGCCACGATCATGCGCTCCTCCCTCAGATTTGCGCGGATCTTCGAACGCGCTTTGCTGGTGGCGACGTAATTGAGCCATTCTTCCTTCGGCTTGAGTTTAGCAGAGGTCAAGATTTCCACCTGATCTCCGCTTTTGATCTTGTAATTGAGCGGAACCAGCTTCCCGTTCACTTTTGCACCCAGAGTACTCAGTCCCACATCGGTGTGGATCTCAAAGGCAAAATCGATGGGGCAGGATCCCTTGGGCAGGGTCTTCAGTTCACCTGTTGGCGTGAAGACGAAGATCTCCTCAGAAAAGAGATTCAGCTTGAAATCAGCCACGAATTCCATGGCGTTGAGCGTCGGATTCTCGAGGATCTCACGAACCTTGCTCAACCAGCCGTCGATCTTGCTGCTGACCACCTCATCCTCTTTGTACTTCCAATGACTTGCGAGGCCTCTCTCGGCTTCTTCGTCCATGCGCTGGGTCCGGATCTGCACTTCCACCCAATGTCCGTTCGGTCCCATCACCGTGATGTGCAGACTTTCGTAGCCGTTGGATTTGGGCGAGGATATCCAGTCGCGCAATCGGTCTGGATTGGGCCGGTAGAAGTCCGTGACCGCGGCATAGGCCTTCCAGCAACTGGCTTTCTCATCCTCTTCTGCAGGGACATCGATGATGATGCGAATGGCAAATTTGTCGTAGACCTCGTCGAAGCTCACCCCTTGGTTGATCATCTTCTTGCGAATGCTGAAGATGCTTTTGGTTCGTTCCTTGATCATAAAGGCCATGCCCTCTTTCTTCAGGCTGGCTTTGATGGGAGAGGTAAAGTGCTTGAGCATCCGGATCTCGTCTTGCCGGATGGATTTCATTTTCATGGCAATGTCTCTGTACACCTCTGGTTCCGTGTATTTCAACGAGAGGTCTTCCATTTCGGACTTGAGGTTGTACAGCCCCAGTCGGTGGGCGATGGGCGCATAGATGAACAGTGTCTCCGAGGCGATCTTTACCTGCTTGTGCGGCGGCATGCTCTCCAGGGTGCGCATGTTGTGCAGGCGGTCGGCCAGTTTGATGAATATCACGCGCACATCCTCACCAAGGGTCAGGATCATCTTGCGGAAATTCTCGGCCTGTTGGGAAGAATCGGGATCGAATACATCGGAGATCTTGGTCAGACCGTCCACAATGCGCGCGATCCTTTCTCCGAAGAGCCGGTCCACATCTTCAAGTGTGTAATGCGAATCCTCCACTACATCGTGCAGAAGTGCGGCGGTGGCCGAAAGCGCACCCAGTCCGATCTCCTCGACCACGATCCGTGCCACTTCTATGGGATGAATAATGTAGGGTTCCCCTGATCTTCTGCGCATTTTATCGTGCGCATCCATGCTGACCTCTAGGGCCTTCCGCAACGCATTGAGTTCTTCCCGGCTGCTCTTTAAATGCAGGGTGCGGAGCAGGGATCTGTATCCACTGAGAACTTTTTTGCTGTCGTCATCGAGAAAAGTATTCTGTTCCATTTTAGCGACTGCTTGAATAGCGTTTTGTGCGATGGATCAAAAACTTCTGTTTAAGAAAGGAGTTTCTGTCTCAACAAAAATTCGAGCTGTTTATTGGCGGTATCGAGATCCTTGAGCAACTGTGCGTTTTGTTTGCGAAGGGCAAACACCTCGTATGCGCTTTCGATCGCATTTATGATCTCCTCGCGCTGCCATGGCTTTTGCATGTAGCGGTACACATGCCCTTTGTTGATGGCATCGATGACTGCGTTGATGTCCGAATAGCCCGTGAGGAGCATGCGCATCGGTGCGTTGTTGATCTCCTGGATCTTCTCGAGGAATTCAATCCCCGTCATCCCAGGCATCCTCTGGTCTGTGATGACCACATCGGGTTGGTTTTTGGTGAATTCCTCGATTCCCCCTGGTCCGTCGGAGGCCAAAAACAAATTGTAATCCCTGCGGAAGGTCGCTTTGAATGAAGTGAGATTGTGCTCCTCATCGTCCACGAACAACACCTTTATTTTCTCGTCTCCTTGCATAGAAAGAAGCAAAGTACACTAAATTGAGCCGCTTTTAGTCGCTCGATCTCTTTGCTTTTTACATGAATCATTCACAGCCAAATGTGCTCTTCAATGAGCATGAAATCATAGCCTGTGCTCAGGCACTGCCCTTGAACGATGCAATGGCGGGTGATGGATTTGAGCGCATCGATACTTTCAGTGCGCAATTGAGGGAATTGTTTCGTTGCAAGAATCCTTCCCTCGCCCCGGGAACCGCCTCTTTCGAGCAGCTTTGGGCAGAATTCGCGGCACAAAACGACCGCCCCGAATGTGGAAACTGGGTGCGCTTGCCATGGCTTTCCAAGTGGGTGCGGATATTGGAAGAACCCGACTTTTTAGAGGTCCTCCGATCCAGAAATAAAAACAAGATCCGTTCGGATGAACAAAGGCGGCTGGCCCAGCACACCATCCTTGTGATCGGGCTCTCCGTTGGACAGACCGCTGCGATCACCCTGGCCATGGAGGGAGTTGGTGGCTGTTTGCGCCTGGCAGATTTTGATTCACTCGATCTGAGCAACCTCAACAGACTGAGAAGTGGGGTGCACGAGATCGGCCTGCTGAAAAGCCGCCTGTCGGCGCGCAGGATCACAGAGTTGAATCCCTATCAACGCGTGGAACTCTGCGAGGAGGGTGCCCGCCCGGATAATCTACCGGAACTGCTGGCAGGTGTCGACGTGCTCATCGAGGAGTGCGACAGTTTGCCGATCAAGATCTGTGCGCGATTGGAGGCCCGATCGAGGAAAATTCCAGTTGTAATGGACACCAGCGACCGCGGGATGATCGATATCGAGCGCTTCGATCAGGAGCCCGACCGTCCTCTGTTCCATGGATCTGCAGGAGAGATCGATGCGCAAACCCTTGAAGGCTTGAACGCGCGCAACGGAATGGACCTCATGAAACGCATTGTCGAATTCGATAAGACTTCCGAGCGAATGCGTGAATCCTTTTCCCTCTTGGGATCTGAATTGATCAGTTGGCCTCAACTGGCTTCTGAGGTGACTTCAGGAGGCGCTTTTGCGGTTCAGGCCACGCGGCGGATATTGTTGGGTCAAAAGATGGATTCAGGACGGTATTATTTGGAATTGGCAGGAGAAGATCGTTTATGAATAAAGTGGTCATAAGAGCGTTCCGAGCGACAGACGATCCCGATGCCTGCCGGAAATATTTGGAAGGCCATCGGCGGGTGTTGGAGGCCCATGGGGTCAAAAAAGTCTCTTCTGCGAGCAACGATTGGATGGAAAATCCTTCAGTGTATGTCGTGAGTGTGGAAGATACGTCTGGCGAAAGGGTGTTGGGTGGCTCGCGCATCCATGCCGCCGACGGCGTGCATCCGCTTCCATTTGAATTGGCCACGGGCTACATGGATCCGAAGATCTATGAAAGAGTGCATGCGTCGAGGGAGAAAGGCGCCGCGGAGATCTGCGGTCTGTGGAATTCGGTGGAGGTAGCGGGTTTGGGCATTGGCAGTTATTTCGCCACGCGAGCGGCGGTCTGTGTGGTTTCTCAATTGGGCATCCGTTCCATTTGGGCCCTTTGCGCACCGTATACCATACGGTGGTCCAAACGCTTGGGTTACGATGTGGTCACGGAACTGGGCAAGGACGGAACTTTCTACTATCCAAAACTGAATCTGCTGGCCACCATAGTGCTCAACCAGGATACCGAAGACCTGAGTGCGGTCAGGCCGCACGAGCAGGAGAAGATCGAGGAATTGAAAGACCAGCCCGATCAGGTTCGGGTGGAGTCTCCCCCGGGAAAGCGGTTTGAAGTTGAGATCGATTATCGACTGAGACTGAATAATTTAGAATTAGAATCTCCCTATGCCATCGGGGAGGTGGGCCCCAGAGAGCCCTGGCCCTTCGAAGACGACAAGGAATTCGAACAACTTCCGGAATTCTGAACTCCATCAATGGATGGGTTGTTTAACCATTTGTGAAAAGACGTGTCCATGAAGGCTTGGTGTTTTCTTCTTTTAAAGAGAAGGAACAGACGCCATTCGAAAAATTACTCGACCTCTTTCGCGAGTTGCTGCTCCATACCTCAGGCGATGTTGATGAAGCGCTGGACTGGCTGCGGCAGTTGGACAAGGAGTATTCCCTGACCGACGAGAACTACAGCATCGATGACTTCGTACAGGAGCTCAAGGAAAAGGGCTTTTTGAGAGAGACTGCGGAGCCCAGCGGACCTTCGCTCGGCCTTTCTTCCAAAATGGAGCAGCTCATCCGCCACCGGGCCCTCGAACAGGTTTTCGGACAGCTCAGGAAAGCTGGTTCTGGCGACCACCGTTCCAAACACGCAGGCAGAGGCGATGAGCCCAACGAACATACGCGGGCCTATCAGTTCGGCGATGCGTTAAGCGATGTGGACATGACGGCGTCCATCAAGAATGCACAGATACGGCAGGCCATGCAGGGCGGAGGGCCATTGAAGGAGGAGGACCTCGAGGTGCGTGAACAGGTGCACAAAAGCCAGATGGCGACCGTGTTGATGATCGATCTGAGTCATTCCATGATCCTCTACGGCGAGGATCGGATCACACCGGCCAAGCGCGTAGCACTGGCCCTTGCAGAACTCATACGCACCCGATATCCCAAAGACAGCCTGGAGATCCTGGCCTTTGGCAATGATGCCTGGCCCATCGAACTCAAGGATCTCCCGTATTTGCAGGTGGGGCCTTTTCACACCAATACCGTGGCCGGGCTCGATCTGGCTTCTGAGATGCTGCGCAAGAAAAAGAGCGGCAACAAACAGATCTTCATGATCACCGACGGCAAGCCGAGCTGCCTCAAGGAAGCAGATGGCTCGTATTATAAGAACAGTGCAGGTCTGGACGACTACATTGTTGGCAAGTGTCTGAACCGGGCTGCAGCCTTGAGAAAAGAAGGCATTCCGGTCACCACCTTCATGATCGCCCGCGATCCCTGGCTGCAGGAGTTCGTATCGGATTTTACCCGAGCAAATAATGGGAAGGCATTCTATACAGGGCTAAAGGACCTGGGCGAGCTTGTCTTTGAAGACTACGAGAGAAACAGAAAGAAGAAATGGAAATAGAGCGCATGAAAGAGATAAAGACGATGGGCGAATTGGAAGCCAGTGGTTATCGCCCCCGGAGCATTCAGCAGGAAATGCGCGAGAATCTCCTTTCGTGCTGGGAGAATGGGGAGGCTGTATTCGAGGGGATCCACGGTTACGAACACTCGGTCATCCCCGAGCTCGAGCGGGCCATTCTCTCGGGCCACCACATCAATCTGTTGGGCCTGCGCGGTCAGGCGAAAACGAGGCTTGCCCGTCTGATGACCACGCTGCTCGATGAATACACGCCGGTCTTATTGGATTCGGAACTGAACGAAGATCCCATGGCGCCGATCTCCCGTCAGGCCCGTGAGCGGATCGAAGAACTCGGTCCGTCCACCCCGGTGGGCTGGATGCATCGTTCAGAGCGGTTCATGGAAAAACTGGCCACTCCGGATGTGAGTGTGGCCGATCTGATCGGCGATGTCGATCCGCTGAAAGCCGCCAATCTGGGCCTGAGTTATGCCGACGAGCGCTCCATTCACTTTGGCATGGTGCCCAGGGCCCATCGGTGCATTTTTGTGATCAATGAGCTGCCGGACCTGCAGCCCAGGATCCAGGTCGCCCTGTTCAACATCCTGGAGGAGGGCGATATCCAAATTCGGGGTTTCAAATTGCGGCTGCCGCTGGACCTTCAATTCGTCTTCACGGCCAACCCGGAAGATTACACCAACCGCGGTTCCATCGTTACGCCGCTCAAAGACCGCATCGGGAGTCAGATACTGACCCACTATCCGGACAATCTGGAAACAGCCATGCAGATCACGGCGCAGGAGGCCAGGCTCACAGACTTCCAAAAGGAGGCCATCCATTTACCCGAGTGGGCCCGTGAGCTGGTGGAACAGATCGTCTTTCAGGCACGGGAGAGCGAATACATTGATGCCAAGAGCGGGGTCAGTGCCCGTATGAGCGTAACTGCATTGGAAAACCTGATGAGTACGGCGGAACGGCGCGCCCGAAAGAACAGTGAAGCAACGACCACTGTGCGCCTGATGGATTTTATGGGGGTGGTGCCGAGCATTACCGGAAAGGTGGAGCTGGTCTATGAAGGCGAGCAGCAGGGGAGTATGGCGGTGGCCGAAAGGCTGATCGGGGAGGCGGTCAAGGCCATGCATCCGCGCTATTTTCCACCTTTGGACAAGTTGAAGGCTTCAGACGAGGCCAGTCCTTATCAAGGCCTGCTCAATTGGTTTGGAGAAGGAAAGACCCTCGAACTGGAATACGATATGGACGATTCCAAATATGCTGCTGCGCTGGAAAGCTGTGCGCCGGCGATGCGATTTGTTCAGGGGCAGAAGCTGGAGCGATCGGACGAGCTTTTCGTTTTGGAAATGATCCTTTGGGCGCTTTCTGAACACGCCAAACTCAATCGGGACAAATTGGTGACGGGGCTCACCTTCAACGATCTGTTCAATTCATAC
>CATILC010000156.1 GCA_949516455.1 Flavobacteriia bacterium
CTTCATATGGATCTTGAGCTCTTGCCAAAGGCTGGAATGGTTGAAGGCCACGTGGCCATTGCATTTGTCTTGCCCGATACAACGATCGATTCCCTGAGGCTCGATGCGGTTCGGATGTCGGTTCATAAGGTGCGCTACAATGGAACGCCGGTGGGGTATCGGAACAGCGGGAAGGAACTGGTCGTTTCACGTCCAAAGAAGCGTCTGCATTCGGGCGACACCTGCTTTTTGGAGGTCGACTACAAATGCACGCCCAGGAAGGGAATTTACTTTCAGGGATGGCATGTAGGTCAGGGCGCTCCACAGATCTGGACGCAGGGGCAGGGGATCGATCATAGGCACTGGATCCCCCACCAGGACGATCAGCGGGACAAACTGACCCATTCGATATCCCTGAAATTCCCCGCGGAATACGAAGTGATCTCGAATGGCCATCTCGAGTCCAGCGAATTGTCCGGAAAAAACAGGATATGGCGGTATCGGACGAAAGAGCCCGCTCCTTCTTATCTGATCGCCTTGGCCATTGGGCGCTATTCATTTGTGGAGCGCAGCACGGGAAAAAGGCGGCTACAGAAGTTCCATTATCCGGGTCAGGCACACACCATGGATCATGCCCGGATCGAGGAGATCCTGCCCTGGATGGAGCAGGAGCTCGGAGTGGATCTTCCATGGACTGGGCCGTACAGGGAAGTGCCGGTCCGGAATTTCAAGCATGGAGCCATGGAGAATACAGGCTGTGTGCTCTTGGGAGACTTCTTCCTTCAAGACGTGCGGAGTCCATTTCTGGACCGCTCATTTTTGGAGATAGAGGCCCACGAACTGGCGCATCACTGGTTCGGGAATTTTGTAACGGCAATGGATGTCCATGCCCACTGGTTCCACGAAGGCTTTGCCAGCTACTGGCAATGGGAGGCAAAGCGTCAATTCGAATCGGAATGGCAATACAGACGTGCACGCGAAGCTGCCGAGCGAAGAATTTTCTCCTTTCAGGAAAGGCAGGGTGGTTTTTCCATCGAAGAAAAAACGGCCGGTTCGATCGGCTTCTACGACAAGGCAGGCTGGGTGCTCTCCATGCTGATCGATGCCTTGGGCCCCGCAAGGGCTTCTGAGTCGATCGCCTCATTTCTCTCTTCGCGGCCTTACGGCTGGACGAACAGCTACGACCTTTGGGCGCACTTGGAGCAGGAAGGCGTGTCCTTTGCGGAGCCGTTCTACACCTATTGGGTAAAAGGCCGACGCATTCCAAGCATTCAATGCTCCGTCGAAAATGAAAAACTCATTTTCGAAGACAGCAGTGGTGCGCCATGCCGCATCGAGTGGCTGGGTATAAAAGCGGATGGCTCAGTTGTGGAAGGAAGCCTTATGAAGATGGCCCAGCGAGTGGAGGTGGAATTGTCCGAAGACATCCGCTGGGTGGTTCCGGACCCCCATCATCGACTGCTTGCCCAGTGGAAGATCCCAATGGAACTCGAGGATGTCCCCTGGTCGCTTTTGAGCGAGGAGACCACAGCGGCCTGTGTGCGGCATCTGTCAGAAGGAGATCTGCCCGATGCCCTTTTGTACGTGGATCACACCGATCGACCGCTGGCGCTTTGGCAAACAGCTCAGCGATCAGCTGCACAGTGGCCAGAGCTTTTCCATCAGCTGAACAGGGCCACCATAGACCCTGCGCTATGGGATGCCCTGCTCACAGAACGCCACATGCCCATCGAGACTTCCGAGGCCGAGTGGAGAAAAATATGGGATCATGGAACCTACAGGTCCATGCAGTCTGTGGTGGAATGGATGGATCGGACCGATCATCCGGACCTGCTCTCCAAGGCCAGTGATCTGCTCGCCCTGCGGGCACCTTC
>CATILC010000157.1 GCA_949516455.1 Flavobacteriia bacterium
GCCGAACGATTTTTCGCTTTGGAGCGCTTGGAACAGGTCGAAACTGTTCACGCAGCATTGAAAGGGCGAGCGTGCATTTTGCTCGGGGGCGGATCGAATTATCTCTTTACCCGCGACCCGGATGAAGCCGTTATCGCCATGCGCCTCAAGGGGATCACGGTCTGCGAAGACGGGGACGATATCCATTTGCATGTTGGCGCCGGAGAAAACTGGCACAGCTTCACCGAATACTGTGTGAATCGAAGCTATGGTGGCATCGAGAATCTCTCGCTCATTCCGGGCCAGGTAGGCACGGCGCCCGTACAGAATATCGGGGCCTACGGTGTGGAGATCAGGGAAGTCGTCACCTATGTGGACGCATTCGATACGCAGCAAAGGGAAATGGTGCGTCTTCAGAACGAAGAATGTGGTTTCGGCTACAGAGACTCCATATTCAAATCGTCTCAGAAAGACCGCTTCTGGATAACGGCTGTGGGCTTTCAACTCTCCAAGTCGGCACCCATACGCACAGACTATGGTGCCATCAAAGGCCAACTTCAGGCCGAGGGTGTGCAGCAAGCGGATATTGCAGATGTAGCCCGCGCTGTCATTCACATACGGAAAAGCAAATTGCCTGACCCGGACGAATTGGGGAATGCAGGCAGCTTTTTCAAAAACCCCGTTCTCACAGAAGAAGCATCACGACTGCTTCTCAACAAATACCCGGACGCACCGCACTACCCCACCCCTGCTGGCATCAAATGGGCAGCTGGCTGGATGATCGAACAGGCCGGATGGAAAGGTCATCGACGAGATACACATGGCGTCCACGATCGACAGGCATTGGTTCTGGTCAATTACGGCGGCGCGACGGGCAAAGAGATCTTTGACCTATCGCGTGACATTCAAAAGGATGTCGAGAAAAAATTCGGAGTCACTTTGGAGCGGGAAGTCAACGTATATCTCTAAATCTTGCCTAAATGACGGACAGGCTGCTTAATTTGTCCACTCTTTGACCAATCAAAGCATGCATGAAAAGGAATGAGCGATTGAATGAGCTGCGCGCACAAGCCAAGCTCGGAGGCGGACAAGCGCGGATCGATGCCCAACACGCAAAGAGTAAACTGACTGCCCGCGAGCGCATCCAACTCTTTCTCGATGAAGGGAGTTTTGAAGAAATGGGCATGCTCGTACAGCACAGAAGCCATTTATTCGGTCTGGAAAAACAAAAATTTCTGGGCGATGGAGTGGTTACCGGATTTGGTACGGTGAATGGCCGCCTGACCTATGTGTTTGCTCAGGACTTTACAGTACTTGGCGGTTCGCTTGCCGAAGCACATGCAGAAAAGATCGTTCGGATCATGGAATTGGCCATGGAAAATGGTGCCCCGGTGATCGGACTGAACGACTCGGGCGGAGCGCGTATTCAGGAAGGAGTCGTCTCGCTCGGAGGCTATGCCGACATCTTCTATCAGAATACCCGTGCGAGCGGTGTGATCCCACAGCTTTCGGCCATCATGGGCCCATGCGCGGGTGGTGCCGTCTACAGTCCAGCCTTGACCGATTTCATATTCATGGTGGAGGATTCCTCCTATATGTTCGTTACCGGGCCGAATGTGGTCAAAACGGTGACCCACGAGGAAGTGAGCGCCGAGGAACTCGGCGGCGCATCTGCCCACAGCGTGAAATCCGGAGTCACCCACTTCAGCTGCGCGAACGAACTCGCTTGCATCGAGCAGATCAAGGCACTGCTATCCTATCTGCCCCAAAACTGCGAGGAACTGCCCCCTCAGATCGGCTATACGCCTGCGGATGAATCAAGACCGGCCCTTGATTCGCTGATCCCTGAGAATCCGAACCAACCCTACGACATCCGGGAAGTCATCGATCAGCTTGTGGATGAATCGAGTTTCCTCGAGGTCCACAAAGACTTTGCAGAAAACATTGTTGTAGGCATGGCCCGGCTTGCTGGCCGATCCATTGGCGTAGTTGCCAATCAACCCGCCTTTCTTGCAGGCGTCCTGGACATCCGTTCTTCGCAAAAAGCGGCGCGTTTTGTTCGCTTTTGCGACTGTTTCAATATTCCGCTGCTTGTTCTTGAAGATGTACCCGGATTTCTTCCGGGAACGGACCAAGAGTGGAACGGGATCATCACCAATGGAGCGAAGCTGCTCTACGCCTTTAGCGAAGCGACCGTTCCCAGGATCACTGTCATTACCCGAAAAGCCTATGGTGGCGCATACGATGTGATGAATTCAAAACACATCGGTGCCGACATGAACTACGCCTGGCCGACGGCTGAGATCGCCGTAATGGGCGCAAAAGGCGCTGCAGAGATCATCTTCCGAAAGGAGATCAAAGAGGCCGCGGATCCCGAGAAGGTATTGGCCGAAAAGGAGGCGGAATACGCTGAGGAATTCGCTCATCCCTACCGGGCAGCCGCAAGGGGCTTCGTGGATGACGTCATTCTTCCGAACCAGACTCGGGAGCGACTCATCCGGTCTTTTAAAATGCTGGAAAACAAGGCGGTCAAGATCCCTGCAAAAAAGCATGGGAACATCCCGCTGTAAAGCGGCTACAGCTTATTTGAACGCGTTCAGGCCGGTCACGTCCAAGCCTGTGATGAGCAGGTGGATGTCATGGGTTCCCTCGTAGGTCACCACGGACTCCAAATTCATCATGTGGCGCATGATCGGATAATCACCCGTAATTCCCATGCCTCCCAACATCTGCCTGGCATCCCTGCAGATCTTCAAGGCCATGTCCACATTGTTCCTCTTAGCCATCGATATTTGGGCAGAAGTGGCCCTGTTCTCATTCTTGAGCTGGCCCAGCCTAAAGGTCAGGGTTTGGGCTTTTGTGATCTCCGTGATCATTTCAGCCAACTTCTTCTGCTGGAGCTGAAAACCACCGATCGGTCTCCCAAATTGGACGCGCTCCTTGCTGTATCGCAAGGCGGTATCGTAGCAATCCATGGCTGCCCCTATGGCACCCCAGGCAATTCCGTAGCGGGCAGAATCCAGACAGCCCAATGGAGCGCCCAATCCACTTTTATTGGGAAGCAGATTTTCTTTGGGTACACGGACATTGTCAAAGACCAATTCTCCGGTCGCACTCGCGCGCAGGCTCCACTTGTTGTGGGTTTCGGGAGTGGAGAATCCCTCCATCCCCCGCTCGACGATCAGACCGTGTATCCGTCCTTCCTCATTTTTGGCCCACACGACGGCCACATCGGCGAAAGGTGCATTGGATATCCACATCTTCGATCCGTTGAGCACATAGTGGTCGCCCATGTCTTTGAAGTGGGTCATCATTCCACCCGGATTGGATCCGTGATCGGGCTCGGTCAGACCAAAGCTGCCCATCCACTCACCAGTGGCGAGCTTGGGCAGGTATTTCTTTCTCTGGGCCTCGTCTCCATACGCGTAGATCGGATACATCACCAAAGAACTTTGAACCGAACAAGTCGAGCGCACACCGCTGTCGCCGCGTTCGATCTCCTGCATCATCAGACCGTAAGAGATCTGATCCAGCCCGGCACCGCCATATTCCGCAGGAATGTACGGACCGAATGCACCTACCTCAGCCAAGCCTTTGATCAGTTCGGTGGGAAATTCGGCGCGCTGCGCATGATCTTCAATGATCGGACTGACGTCTCTTTTCACCCATTCTCTGGTGGCTTCACGCACCATCAAATGTTCTTCCGAAAAAAGGTCGTCGAGTTGGTAGTAATCAGGGGATTGAAACAGGTCGCTTGACATCTGTAAATATTTTGATCAAAAATACGGCAGACGACCCACTTGAGGGCATTCTGTCACCTTCTTGAAACTACTTTTGAATATCTGTGATTCCTTTGCATAACACCGACTGGGCGCTGCTTGTTTTGCTGCTTCTTGGCAGCTTGGCTGTGTATCTCAAAATAAATTTCCCCGGGCGTTTTCACGCTTGTTGGGTGGGCATTCGGAATCTGCGACCAATGCATCAGTTCTATCGGCCCGAACAACTTAGATCCGACCTCTTCCTCTTTTGGGTCGAAACGATGACCCTGATGCTCTTGCCCATGACTTTGCTTATGGGCCTCAGGTACGGCGCCCATTCCTCACTGAATAGCGGCGATTGGTCTACCTATCTTCACTTCGTTCTCGGCTTTATTACATTTCAGTTCATCCAATACGCGGGCCTTCTGCTCTTTGGATGGGCCATTGATCGCTGGAAAGAGGCCACTCAACTCTTGTATGTGAAGAGATTCAGTTTGAGGTGGAGTTCCTTCTTGTTCCTCCCTGCAAATTTCATTGCTCTTTTTGCGCTCGACGGAAAGTCGTGGGGTGGTGCTGTTTTGCTCGGCGCCCTGATCGCGGTCTACGGCTATTCAGTGGTGCGTTCGCTGATGCTCACATCAAGGAACAACCCCGTTCAGATCGCCCTTCTTTTTTACTACCTTTGCGGCTTGGAAATACTGCCTGTTTGGTGCCTTGTTCATTGGGGCCTCACGGGCTTGTAGGGTTCTTTCAACCAACTCTAAAAACGCTGATTTTGAAGGTAAAAACGATTTTGGTTTCGCAACCGCAGCCCAAAGCAGATGTCGCTTCTCCCTATCACGAATTGGCAGAAAAATACAAGCTCAAGATCGACTTCAGGCCATTTATCCAAGTGGTTGGTGTGGATGCGGCCGAATTTCGGAAAGACAAGATCAATTTGTCCGAGTTTACTGCCGTCATCTTTACCAGCAGAAATGCCGTGGATCACTTTTTCAGGATGTGTGAGGAGATGCGGGTGAACGTCAGCAACGACCTGAAATATTTCTGCCAGTCAGAAGCGGTGGCATTTTACTTGCAGAAATACGTAGTCTATCGCAAACGAAAGATCTACCCCGGAAAAGTGCTCTTCAAGGACCTTATCCCCTTCCTGAAAAAACACAAAGAAGAAAAATTTCTTCTTCCATCATCCGATATACTCAAGGCCGACATCCCTGAGGCCTTGGAGCAGGCGAATATTGAATACACCCGTGCCGTTCTATACAAGACGGTATCCAGCGATCTGTCGGATCTGGCTGATGTGTATTACGACATACTGATCTTCTTCAGTCCTTCGGGCATTCAATCCCTTTTCGAGAATTTTCCAAGCTTCGAACAAAGGGATACGCGCATTGCCGTTTTTGGCTCCAGTACCACCAAGGCCGCAGAAGATGCCGGTTTGGAGTGCAACATCAAGGCCCCGACCGCAAAATTCAAGAGCATGACGATGGCCATAGAATCCTACGTCAAAAGTGTGAACAAGGGGCGGTGAGCACACCCGACCCGAGGGCCCAGAAGCTACTAAGGCTCAAAGAACGGACTCAGATCCAGCATTTATTCAAGGGCAGGCCCATTCGCACATCGGGATTGAATCTGTTTTGTGATCGACAGCCCAGTGCTCAATGCGCAGTTTCAGTGGCCGTGCCCAAAAGGCTTTTCAGCAAAGCTGTCGATCGGAACCGCATCAAAAGAATGATGCGCGCGGCCCTTCGGGAAGTTCATCAATCCAGAGCTGCGTTTCCGTTTTCTTCTGCCATGATACTTTATTCGTCTTCAAAAAAGCCACTAATGGCCGACCTGATCCACGGTTTGAACCGCCTCATTGCCTTGGCTGAAAAAGCCTCCGAACGCCAGGATGGGAATAAGGACGTTGAATAAGACCACTGCCCATGCACGCTCGAAGAGCGACTCTGTGAGCATGGAAAGAACGAACAGTATCAAAATAGCCAAGGCCACCCGGTCACCTGCTCGATAGAAATAAAGGGCATACGAGAGGAGCATGCCCAAGAGAAAGAGAAGTCCAACTGCTCCTGTGGCGAGCAAGTTCTCAAGAAACTGATTGTGGGCATTGTATCGGAAATCAATGCCGACCTGAAACCCTTCCGATGCATAGGCGTTCATGAGCGATTCTGTTCGGTCTCCTGTTCCCGCGCCTATGAGCGGCGCATCTTCGATGGCAATGAGTGCACACTTCCACTCAGCGAGTCGCATGGTGGCACTGTTGAAATCACTCACTGGAGCACTGATCTCATAATTGAAATCCGGCCATGCCAGATAGCGCTCGTAGAACTGCTGTGGAAGCAGGAGTAAGGAAGCCATGGCCAGGATCGCCCCGGCTGCTGTCCGAATGGCCCTGCGCCGGTCCCAGCCTTTAACCAGCTGTGCCGATCCAAAAATGAGTGCTGTGATCAGAACGGCCAACAATGGCATTCGCCCTTGCAGCATGAACATAAAGAGAAACAAGAGGGTCAAGGCCGTTCCAGACTTCCACGAGGGCCACTGATCGTTTGGGACTACTTTGACGAGCAGATACAAAACTGATACGCCTGTGAAAAGCGTTAGGTAGCCTGGATGCATCAGGAATTGAGAAAACTCGGCATAGGTAAATACATTGCGTTCAAATCCGAGTTCATTCACAAATTCAGGCCCACCATAACGCACAGCCCTCAGGCCTGCACGGATCAGGCAAAGGCCAAAGACCAAAAGATTTCCCAACACATAGCCATCCAGTTGCCGATGCTTAAAAGGAAAGGTGCCCATGCGGAAATACCTCCAAAAAATAATGGGCAAGAGGAGAAAAGACATATTCGTTTCCAAATGCCCGAGCGCGGAGTCCCTGTCTGCGGACCAAATAAGGGATATGGCAGAGAAGAGAAATCCAGCGGCCGAAAACACAAGGGCGAAAACCAGAGGAC
>CATILC010000158.1 GCA_949516455.1 Flavobacteriia bacterium
TCCAATCGCCCCAACGCCCCTGCCCGGCATTGCCTTGCTCGTGGCCGCAGGTGCCGCCTATGGAGCCAAAAAGATGTATGACAAAAAGGAAGAGTAAGACGAATACTCCTCCTCTTGAATTAAAAAAGCCCGGACAAACCGGGCTTTTTTTTGTGGCCAATACCACGGTCCATCGACTTATTTTCCTCAGTTTCTGCAATGCTTTGGTGGTCGCGTTCTCTATTCCCTCAAATAACCAATCAATAACAACAGCAAAGGTGCGATATAAGACACCCATTGCTTGAGACACCTCTTCTTTTTGTAGGATAATTATTACTTTATACATTTGTGGGCTGGATAAACATTCACTCGAAATGGATTCAAAAAAGAAAAACGCTCAACCGTGGAGGATTCCACTTGCCCTTCTCATCATGGTCGGCTTTAAGGCCAATGGTCAGTTGGGGACGACCGAAATGGATATAAGTGCAGACGATGCATCTAATTACTCCAGTTTTACTGGAAATGAAGGATCTGGATTTGGAGCTTGGTCTTTCACAAACTCAGGAGGAAGTGCGTATCTCGGCACTACGGGCCAGGGCGCCGCAAGTTTTGGTCTTACCTCAAGTTCAGGTTCTAACTACATAATCGCCAGAAGGGATTTCGAGTCATCACTGAAAGAAGGAGAATATTTCACGGTGGATGTAGGATACACTTCCATCACAACAGGTGGAATCCTAGGCATTGAAATGTTAAGTGGCGGCAACCCGGTTTGGGAGATGAGACTTGTTGAAGGCGAAACGCATTGGAAGTATTGGAGCAGCAACTTCTTTGGCAGCCGCAATTACACAGCGACTACCCAAGACTCCACGTCAAACACAAGCCTTACTTTCAAGTTCACCTACAGAGGCAGCGATAATTACGACTTCCAGATTGGCTCGGCTTCCGGTACGAATCTCACGGCTTCAAATTCTATTGGTACGGTAGATGGAGTGAGATTTTACAGCCTCGGTCAGGGCGGTAGCGGAACTACCAATAATTTCGGTTTTAATAATTTGAGGGTGGTCTCCAAGCACACCATCCCTTCTGGAACAACGCTCATTGCCAGCTCAGATGTAACTGTTCCTTATCTAGAGATCAGATCAGGAGGGACGCTGAATGTGAATGAAGGGATCGAGATCGATTGTGAAGGAGATCTTATTCTCAATGGCAGCAGTACCCTTAATGCATCCGCATCCGGTTACAGCCAGCTCAAGGTGGATGGGATCATTTCTGGGTCTGGCTCTCTTACCGCAGAACAATATGTGGGTTCAACAGGGTGGCACTGTATGTCCATGCCAGTCACTGGTAATCTCGATGAGTTTGGATCCGTCAATTCGGCCGTCCATGCCGATGTCCGCAACATTTATAAGTGGGACGAAAGCACGACATCATGGTTCGATGTGGCAGGAGCCACTACAGGTTCAGGAACAGCCAATGCTGCTGGATTCGGTTATCTGGTCTACGTGGGCACCAACGGGGTGCTCTCATCAGCAGGAAATATAGACGTGAGCGGTGGGCTTTTTGGCTCCACCACCCCAAGTCTGAGCAACAGCGGTTCGGGCGATGACGCCGGCTGGAACTTGATCGGCAATCCCTTCCCTTGTGCTATCGATTTCTTCAAACTACCTACTTCAGACGTTTCAAATGGTTACTCCATTTGGAACCCCAGCAGCGGAAGCTATTCCTCATGGTCCGGGCTTTCAGCGGGAGCTGAATCAATCGCTCCAATGCAGGCATTCTGGGTTGAAGCTACAGGCAGCAATCCGAGTTTGGGTAGCATCAATATGGCAGACCATGGCGATATAGGTCAAACCCCAACCTTCTTGAAAACACAAACAGCGGCAGTAGATCGCCTGTATCTCGATGTATATGAAGCTGCAGACTATAGCAAGCGTGATCAATTTCTATTGGGAATGATTCCAGGCACACATGATGGCCACGATAGCCAATGGGATATTGGCAAGCGCTTGAACACTTCCACTGTACCCAGCCTGATGAGTGCTGCCAATGGCGATGAACTGGCCATCAACGCCATCGATTATGGCCCCTTGAGTGCCAAGCCCAAGCTGCTTCAGCTGCGCTTTGTCTCGGCCAAGAACAACGAAGATTACTTCATCGCCTTGGAGGACAGCCTGCTGACCAATGAGTACCGCATCGTTCTCGAGGACAAGAAACTCAACAAGCGACACGATCTCAACAGCCGGGCCTATCGCTTCACCCACGATGTAACGGAAGAATACCGCTTCGTGCTGCACCTCGAGCCCCTTATTGAGCGGCTGGATGAGCATACCCAAGTGGTCGTTGCCGCAGGCAGCGGATCCGGAGGGTTCTTCATCATCTACTTCAAGGACGGTTCCTCAGCCCAGCCCATGGAAGGTGCCCTCTACGATCTGCAGGGAAGAAGGGTCCAAAGCTTTACCGTGCCCGCCGGGCAAGATCGTGTGGAAGTATCCACCCAAGATCTGCCTACAGGCATCTACCTGCTGAAGATCCAGACACCCAATGGCATCCATGCCGAGAAGATCCTGATCGACTAGTAGAACCGCCCATCTCAAAACCGAAAGAAAATGAAAAAGTACTTCCTCACCCTCGCCTTTACTCTGTCGGTCTGCGCCCTGAGCGCCCAGCCTGACAATCCAATCGCCCCAACGCCCCTGCCCGGCATTGCCTTGCTCGTGGCCGCAGGTGCCGCCTATGGAGCCAAAAAGATGTATGACAAAAAGGAAGAGTAAGACGAATACTCCTCCTCTTGAA
>CATILC010000159.1 GCA_949516455.1 Flavobacteriia bacterium
CAGCCAGTGGCTCTGAGGTCACGCTGATGGACCTGGGCGGAAGGATCCTCGCTGTGCAGACTGTCGATCAGGCCGAGCTGGCCTTCGATCTCTCCGGCATGGCCAACGGGGTCTACATGATCCAGATCCAAAGCAAGGGAGAAGTGATCACCGAACGAGTGGTCAAACAGTAAAACGGGTGTTCAAAAGGCGGGCTTCGGCCCGCCTTTTTTTAAACATTTCAAATCAACTAAACTGAACATGCGAAATCTCAAACACTTTGCAGCACTTTGTGCTTTTTTGATCACGACTGTTGGATTCAGTCAGTCGGATATCACTTTCCAATTGGATATGAATGGCTATACCGGAAGTTTTACCACTCCCGAAGTCAACGGAACCTTCAATGGCTGGTGCGGTTCAAGCTGCCACCCCATGAGTGACCCCGATGGCGACAACATATGGGAAGTCACTGTGGACAGCCTGCCAGCAGGTTTGATCGAATACAAATTCGCCTTCGATGACTGGGCGGGACAGGAGCAATTGACTCCTGGCGATCCCTGCACAATGACAACGGGTTCTTTCACCAACAGATTTTACACCGTAGCGGCCAATGCAACACTTCCTCCAGTTTGCTGGGGACAGTGCAACCCTTGCAGTGGCGGACCTGTGAGTACCAATGTGACCTTTAACGTGGACATGACGGGCTATGCAGACACTTCATGGACTCAGCTTTTCGTTGGAGGAGATTTCAATAGCTGGTGCGGAAACTGTAATGAGCTTTTGGATCCGGATGGCGACAGCATCTACACTGGTTCGGTGGCCGTGCCCATTTCATACGATACCATCGAATACAAGTTCTTGGTGGACAACTGGACGGATTCCGAGGGTCTTCTTGCGGGTTCAGCCTGCACAGTCACCGATCCTTCGGGTCAATTCACCAACCGCAGTTTGGTCCTGAATGGCGACATCACTCTGCCTGCAGTTTGCTGGGCAAGTTGTGATCCGTGTTCGGCCGGTCCTACGTCAGCCACCATCACTTTCCAGGTGGATATGTCCAATTACACCGGAAGCTATACGGATGTGAATCTGAATGGAACATTCAACAACTGGTGTGGAAGCTGTGCCATCATGACCGATACGGATGGGGACATGATCTACGAGCTGGATGTTGTACTTCCATTGGGCAATGTCTTGTTCAAGTACACTTTGGACGGCTGGACAGTAGATGAGCAGTTCGCCGGAGGGGAGCCATGTACATTCGACGACGGATCCTTCGTGAACAGAACCTATGATGTAACTGCCGATGCCACCCTTCCTCCTTATTGCTGGGAGAGTTGTGCATCGTGCAGCGGAAGCGGTTTTGGGATCGAAGAGGAGCAAAACAGCCTGAGCCTGAGTATTCGCCCGAATCCTGGAACGGATTGGATCGAACTCGGTCTTCCCGTTGACGCTGGAAATGGCCGTGCACTGCTTGAGTGTTCCGACATGCGCGGGGTGGTGATCAAGCGTATGAATGTAGACGTGGTCGGAGGTGCATACCGCCTGGATGTCTCCGATCTTTCTGGCGGCGTGTATGTGCTGTCTGTGGTCAAGGACAACAGCCGACACAGCGGACGCTTCATCAAGAAATAAGGACAAAAATATCCTTCTAACAGCAGGGGGGAGCGTTCCTCCCTGCTTTCCCAAGGACAACCAAACATGAACGACTCACTAAAGGAACTTGCGTCATCCCTTCTGCTGCAGAATCAGGCAGATAAAGGGGGGCAAACCGAGGGTTTGGAAGGCCCGAAGTACCAGATCCCTCTGGATGACTTTTTTACGCTGGCCGTCTCTGTGGACTGCGTGGTTTTCGGTTTTGATGGGGAGGACATCAAGGTCTTGCTCATTGAGCGGGGCGCTTCTCCATTCCGTCATCACTGGGCGCTGCCCGGAGATCTGGTTTATCCGACGGAAGACCTGCAACAGGCTGCGCGAAGAGTACTTCTGGAGCTCACAGGGCTCGAAGACCTTTTCATGCAGCAGATCAAATCTTTTGGTCGCATCGACAGACATCCACTCGGACGAGTGATCACGGTTGCGTACATCGCATTGATCCGCATCGAACACTACAACGCGCATCCGGATTCATGGGCAGACAAGATCGAATGGCATTCGTTGAAGAATGTCACCGATCTGGCATTCGACCATGACGATATCTTGGAAAAGGCGGAAGAAAAGCTGAAGGCACGTGTACGCAGAGAGCCTTTGGGCTTCGAGTTGTTGCCGGACAAGTTCACTTTGAATGATCTTCAGTCGCTGTACGAAGCCGTACTGTGCAGAACTTTTGACAAGGGCAACTTCCGCAAGAAGATCTTAGGCATGAACCTCTTGGTGGACTTGAACGAGCTGCAACAGAATGTAGCCCACAGACCAGCCAAATTGTATCGCTTTGATTCAGACCGCTATGAGGCGCTGAAAGAAAGCGGATTCTCTTTTGAACTTTAATATCCTACCCGAAGTGATGCGATCCCTTTTGACCCTTTCGGTCGTTCTTCTCGGCCTGTGCAGTGCTGCGCAACCGGTCAAAGTGGAATTGGCCGAACGCGACGGCCGGCATGTGCTTCTTCGCGGAGGCGATGAGTACTACATCAAAGGAGCAGGGGGCAGTGGTCATTTGGATCTTTTGGTGCAGATAGGTGGGAACTCCATCCGCACTTGGAGCGTGGACGATACACGAAAGATCCTGGATGAAGCGCATGCCAAAGGACTGACAGTGATGGCGGGTCTCTGGGTAGGGCATGAGCGCCATGGATTCGATTACGATAACGAAGCAGCGGTAAGGAAGCAATACGAGCGATTCGAGGCGGCAGTAAAGGAACTGAAAGATCACCCGGCTATTCTGCTTTGGGGCGTTGGCAATGAAGTGGACCTCTTTTACTCCAATACCAAGGTTTGGTATGCCGTTCAGGACATTGCGGCCATGATCCACAGAGTCGATCCCAATCACCCCACTACAACTGTGACCGCTGGTTTGGATTCGATGGAAGTACATCTGATCAAGACGCGGGCTCCAGACATTGACATTCTCTCTGTGAATACCTATGGAGATCTTCATCATGTTCCTGGAAATGTGCGAAAGTGGGGCTGGACCGGTCCGTACATGATCACTGAATGGGGGCCGAATGGTCACTGGGAAGTAGCCAAGGCCCAATGGGGTGCACCGATCGAGCAAAGCAGTGAAGAAAAGGCCCGGTCTTATCGTGCGCGCTACGTCGAACACATTGAATCCAAGCGATCCGACGGAATGATCGGGAGCTATGTCTTCCTCTGGGGGCAAAAACAGGAAACGACAGAGACCTGGTACGGTCTGTTCGATGCACAGGGAAGACCCACACGGGCCATCGACATGATGGAGTTGAACTGGAAGGGTTCTCTGCCATTGGACGAAACGCCTGTCCTTGAGTCACTGACCCTGTCGGGAAACGAGGTCATTCCAGGATCGAACATGTTCTATGCCGACGACCTGATCACCGCCTCACTCAAGGCGTCGGATAAAAAAGAACGCAAGCTGGAAGTGCAGTGGATCCTCGTGCCTGAGGCCACCAACACCAAGGCAGGTGGAGATGCTGAGTCGGCTTTGGGTGCTGTAACTGGCCAATTCCGCAACAAAGGGACCGACGGGGTGACCGTTGTTGTTCCCAGGGCAGAAGGCGGATATCGTGTTTTTGTGAAAGTGATCGACAAGCAAGGGCGTGTAGCCTACGCCAATGTCCCCTTTTATTCCTACCCGCGGCCTGTGAATGCTGCCCAGAGACAATGGGTTCGCTGGGGCAGCCGGTCGATGGATGAATTTGGATTCGATCCAGCCGAGTAGTGCGGAGTGCGGGCTTACATATGACCGATTATGTGGTTGTGGCCGTTTATTTCATAATGGTCTTTGCCGTTGCATTCGCGGTCTCCCGCAAGAGAAAACAGAAAGGTTCTGGGGCGAGTGCTGAGTATTTTTTAGGTGGCAGAACCCTTGGTTGGTTTGCCATTGGCGCATCGCTCTTTGCGTCCAACATCGGATCGGAGCATTTGGTCGGTTTGGCGGGTGCCGGTGCAAAAGGCGATTTCCCTGCTGTTCAGTTTGAGCTTTTGGCAGCCTTCATACTTCTTCTGTTGGGCTGGTTGTTCGTTCCGTTCTATCTGCGAACAGGTGTCTTTACCATGCCTGAATTCCTCGAGAAACGCTACGATGCCTGGTCCAGGTCCTACCTGTCCTGGGTGTCCATCTTGTCCTATGTATTGACCAAGATCTCGGTGACCATTGCCGCTGGCGGCATCATCTTCACTGCTTTTCTGGGCATCGACTTTTGGACCGGCGCGATCATCGTGGTTGTTGCCACCGGCCTCTATACAGTACTTGGAGGATTGAAGGCGGTCATCTATACCGATACGATACAAATGTTCATCTTCCTAGCGGGTGCCTTGGCCCTGACCTTTTACGGTCTTCAGGCCGTTGGGGGGTGGTCGGAGGTTAAGGTGCTCGCTGGTGCAGATGCCCTGCAACTGTGGCGTCCGATGAGCGATCCTGATTTTCCATGGACGGGCATCCTTTTGGGAGCGCCCATCCTGGGCATCTGGTACTGGTGTACCGATCAATTCATCGTGCAACGCGTGTTGTCGGCCAAAAATGTGGTGGAAGCCAGACGAAGTACGATCTTCGCAGGCTATCTGAAGATCCTTCCGCTATTCCTCTTTGTCATTCCGGGAGTGATCGGACTGGCCCTTTACAACAAGGGTGTCCTGGACTTTCCTCAAGGGCCCAACGGGGCTGAATACGACGCGGTTCTGCCCGTAATGACCATGCAGCTTCTTCCCGCGGGTCTGCGCGGAGTCGTCGTTGCCGGGCTTCTGGCCGCTCTGATGAGTTCCCTGAGTTCAGTCTTCAACTCGAGCAGCACCTTGTTCACCTTGGACATCTATAAAAAGTATCGCCCCGAAAGCACGGAGAAACATCTGGTGCGTGTTGGTCAGATATGCACCCTCGTTCTCACGGGTTTGGGCTTGTTGTGGATCCCTATGCTTCAGGTCATTGAAGGTGGCCTGTTTCAAAAGCTGCAGAGCATCCAGGCGTTCATATCGCCGCCCATTGCTGCTGTTTTCCTTTTGGGACTCTTCATGAAGAAACTCAATGCGAACGGGGCCAAGTGGGCATTGATCTCTGGTGCGGTCATCGGTGTTCTTCGTCTGATCCTTGAGGTCAACAAGCCGGCTTTGACCGGACTGCCTTTGGCATTTGCCGAAATAAACTTCCTCCACTTTGCCCTTGTCCTCTTCCTCTTTTGCAGCGCTTTGCTCATTGGGGTCAGCTATTGGAAGCCCATGGCCTTGCCTTCTTCAGCAGATCAGGTGATCTACGTTCATGGAGCAGGCGAAGTGTCCAACAAGATCAATCTGCAGGCCAGTGCATTTCTGGTCGCTGTCATTCTAGTGATTTGGTATGCATTCAGTTAGGCGAAACATCGTACGCTCCG
>CATILC010000160.1 GCA_949516455.1 Flavobacteriia bacterium
GCGGGCCGCTCTACGACACCATGTTGGCGCATTATCTCATCAATCCGGACATGCGCCACAACTTCGATCTTCTGTGCGAGACCTACCTCGGCCACAAAGCGCGTTCGATCGAAGAGCTGATCGGCAAGAAGGGCAAGATGCAGAAGAGCATGCGCAGCGTTCCGGTCGAGGAGGTGGTGGAGTATGCCGGAGAAGATGCGGATCTGACCTGGCAGCTCATGGAGAAATTTCGTCCGATGGTTGCAGAGAACAAGGTGGACAGCGTCCTGGCCAACATCGAACTGCCTCTGGTCCCTGTTCTTTCCGAAATGGAGCGCAATGGGATCCGCCTGGACACTGAGGCCCTTCAAAAGATGTCCGTCTCCATGGCGGAGGAACTGCAGGGGATCGAAAAGCGCAGCATGGAGCTGGCGGGCACTGAATTCAATCTGGCCTCCCCGCGGCAGCTGGGGGTTGTTCTCTTCGATGAGCTGAAGATCTCGGACAAGGCCAAGAAGACCAAAAGCGGCCAATACGCCACTTCGGAAGACATTCTCCTCGGTCTGAAGGACAAGCATCCGATCGTTGCAGAGATCCTGGAATACCGACAGATCACCAAACTCAAAGGCACCTATGTGGACGCGCTTCCCGAGTTGATCGACCCGGATACGGGCCGGATCCACACCTCCTTCAACCAGGCAGTGGCAGCGACCGGGCGGCTCAGTTCCAATCAACCCAATCTGCAGAACATCCCGATACGGCATGCGCGTGGCCGAGAGATCCGGAAAGCATTCATCCCGGCAGACGATGACCATGTGCTGCTCAGCGCGGATTATTCGCAGATCGAATTGCGGCTGATCGCAGAGTTGAGCCAGGATCAGGCGATGACCGAGGCATTCCTCGGTGGGGCGGACATCCATTCGGCCACCGCGGCACGCTTGTTCGGCATCGATCAGGATCAGGTAGATCGCACCCAGCGCACCCACGCGAAAACAGTGAATTTTGGCATCATTTACGGCGTGTCCGCCTTTGGACTCAGCCAACAGACCGACCTCAGCCGATCGGAAGCAGCAGACCTGATCCGCTTGTATTTCGAGACCTACCCGGGCATCAAGGCCTACATGGACGGGCAGGTGCGCGTGGCTCGGGAGCAAGGCTTCGTCGAAACCCTCTACGGTCGTCGGCGCTATTTAAAAGACATCAACTCGAGGAACGGAACGGTTCGCGGACATGCGGAACGGAACTCGGTCAACGCACCCATTCAGGGCACCGCAGCCGACGTCATTAAAAAGGCCATGATCCGCATTCAGGCCGAACTGAAGAAACGCGAACTCAAGACGCGCATGCTGCTTCAGGTACATGACGAACTGGTCTTCGATTGCCCAAAGAACGAACGGGAGGAAGTTCAGCTGCTGGTCAAAGAGCTCATGGAATCTGCAGTGGAAACACGCATTCCCTTGTTGGCCGAGACCGGATTTGGAGCCAACTGGCTGGAGGCCCACTAAGGGTTTATCGCTGCAATTGGAAGGAGGCCGAGTGGTGGATCTCCTCCGAAACGATCTGAAGTTGGTACAAACCGTTGCTCAGCTCGAGCGGCAGCCGGATCGCCCACTTCCCCCCCGACTGGATCGCTTCCAACACGATGGTTCGTCCAGACATATCGGTCAGATGGACAGCGGGTGTGCGGCCGATGGACTCGCTGGATTCGAAATAGAGCGTACCAGAGGTCGGGTTCGGGTAGAGCTTCAGTGAGGAGCCGAACAGCTGCTGTGCAGCGCTCATGCTGGCGTCCATATTGATTTGATCGATGTACAGGTTGTTGCCGCCTCCGGAATTCATCTCCCACTTGATCTGTATGGGCTCATTGCCTCCGGCATAGCTGCTGAGGTTCACGCTATACTCCTTCCAATCGGCATCCGAGGAAGGTGTGAATGGAGTGGTCTTCAGGCCGGCTGTGATCAGGCTTGAGGTATTGATGATGCGCGTGAGCACCCAGGTCTGACCGCAGTCCTTGGAAACGTAGAGCCGCAGGGCGTCGTTGTCGGTGCTCTCCTTGGTGGCAAAGGCATAGCGGAACCGCAGGTTGAGCGCTGTGGTGAAGCGCACGTCGAGCGATGGGGAATAGAGTTCGTCGATCTGCCCTTTGGTGGCAGAAAAATTGTCGAGCTTCAGGCAGGAACTGCTCTGGTAGCCCACCGTCTTATCGATCTCAAAGTCGAGGTAATCTCCTGCGCCAAAGGCCGACCAGTCAGCCCCAAGCAGAGCGAGGTTCTCAAAATCTTCGGATAAGCTGTTTGCATCTGCTGTCTGAGCAGATTGGACCTTGATGTAGTGCTGAACGACCAGATCCGAGTTTCCATTGGGGTTGCTGAGCGTCAGTGAGACGGAATAGCTGCCGGGCTGATTGTACACCACGCTTGGGTTGGCCACCGTGCTGCTTGCCGGACTTCCTCCGGGAAAGCTCCAGGAATAAGAGGACACATTTCCTCCCTCAACGCGGGACTGGAACTGAACACTGCTTCCGGCGCAAACCGTTTTTCTGTCTGCCACAAAGAATGCGGAAGGAACACAATCGTAATTGTTCGGAGAGATCCCAGTGGCATTGAGGTTGGCACCGCTGGAGACATCACCGCGCCAGGTGGACAGGCCGAGCACGCGCTTCATTTCGGTCTTCTGGCCCTGAGTAAAGGTGTTCGGGCAATCTGCATAGTCCATGTGGTTTTCGATCATGTCTGGCAGATCCGGGGTTTCATTGCTGCAGCTGTTGGTGCTGGTGTTGCAGCCGTAGTTCGCACTCAGCGCAAGAGGCGTGTCGCCAATATTGTCTCCGTTGGCGTTGGAGCAGGATTGATTCGTGGACCGGGAAAATGGATGGTGCAGGTTGAGGTAATGCCCGACTTCATGGGTCAGCGTTCGGCCACCTGTCGCATTTGGAAGGCTGCCGGCCGAGGCCGTTCCTATGGTGCCGACCTGATCGTGCCGAAGGATCACTCCGTCATAGGTGGGCGGCTGACTGCTCACACAAGTACTGCAGTTGGCAAAATCTGCTGGACGATAGGCATAGCCCAGAACGGTGCCCGAGGGAGAGCTTTGGGTTTCCACCTCACGAACCACCCAAATGTTCAGGTATTTGTTGTTGTTCCAGGAAGGGCTGCCCTGACCATTGCTGTTCCCCTTGACCGAATTGCTGCTGTTTCCTGGATTTGCGCTCAGGGAAGATTGCTTCCTGATGATCCCGCTGTGGCAGTTTCCATTCGGGTCTTTGTTGGCCAGCCGGAACTCGATCTCCGCATCTGCGGCCACAGCCTGGAACATCGCCCGGGTTTGGGAGGCATCGGCATTCAGCCTTCTGTAATCCTCGTTCAGGACACGAAGGCCATCGAGGATCTGCTCACGACTGATGTTGTCTTCCTCATCCGTCCAAAGAACATGGAACACAACCGGGATATAGTGGAGAACGGCCCCCGTTTTTTGCTGCAGCATGCGGTTGTCCAGGACAACGTCCTGCACCTGAGAAGCGGGCTCCAGTATCAGAGGCAGGGAGGAAGAAAGTTCGAGCTGAACTTCGTCGGAACCACAATGAGGCCGATCTTGGGCGTTCAGGGAGCACAGTGCGAAGAGAAAGAGCAGGCTGAACAGGTGTTTGGTGCGCATCTAGGGGAAGTTTCAGAGTTTCGCAGACTAAGGTAAATGACGCCACGGGAACTCAAGTGGAACAAGTTGTTGGAAAGACGGTGAACGGCTGGCATTTTGCCCTTGGAATTTTCTGCTTCTCCCCTTATACGCATTTGACGAGAAAGTGTACTTTTGCAGCCCGTTTGTCTTTTGGCGAACAAAAACATTTAACGACCAGATCGTGAATACACTGAGTTACAAAACCCTTTCGGCCAATGCAGCAACTGTGGACAAGCAGTGGTTGGTGGTCGATGCTGAAGGACAGCAGTTGGGCAGACTGGCCTCTAAAGTGGCCAAGCTGCTTCGCGGAAAACACAAGGTCAATTTCACGCCACACGTGGATTGCGGAGACAATGTTGTCGTGATCAACGCGGCCAAAGTGCAGTTGAGCGGAAACAAGTGGACCGACAAGCAGTACATCCGCCACACGGGCTACCCCGGCGGACAGCGCAGCACCACGCCCACCGTATTGTTGGAGAAGAATCCGAACCGCATCGTGGAGATGAGTGTTCGCGGCATGCTCCCCAAAAACCGCCTTGGTCGTCAGCTGCTCAAGAATCTCTACGTCTACGAGGCAGAAACACATCAGCAGGAGGCGCAACAGCCCAAAGCATTCAACCTGAACGAATTCAAGTGATCCTATGGAAATGATCCACAAAATAGGTCGCAGAAAGACCGCCGTTGCACGCGTATACATGGAGGAGGCCAGCAAAGCCAAGCCCGCCGGCGTGACCATCAACGGAAAAGAATACAAGTCCTATTTCAACACAGCCGCTCTTCACTACAAGATCGAGCAGCCATTGAAGCTCACCGAAAGCCTCGATAAGTTCCACCTGCGCATCAACGTGGATGGCGGAGGGATCACCGGTCAGGCGGAAGCTGTCCGCATGGCCATCTCCCGCGCGCTTTGCCAGGAGAACGAAGAGAACCGCACAGCACTCAAGCCGGATGGCTTGCTCACCAGGGACCCACGGATGGTGGAACGCAAGAAGTTCGGCCAGAAGAAAGCCCGTAAGAAATTCCAGTTCAGTAAGCGTTAAACCGTGTTTAGCATCTAAACATCCAGGACTCGGATCGTCCGGCTACCGGGATGTTGCCTAAACAGAAAGTAAACACCAACTATGTCCTCAATTGACGTAAAGAACCTGCTCGACGCAGGCGTACACTTCGGTCACCTGACCCGGAAGTGGAACCCCAACATGGCTCCGTACATTTTCATGGAGCGCAACGGCATTCACATCATCGACCTCCACAAGACGGCTGCCAAGATGGAGCAGGCGCAGGAAGGTTTGAGAAAGATCGCCTCTCAGGGAAAGAAGATCCTTTTTGTCGCCACAAAGAAGCAAGCCAAGGAGATCGTCGCCGATTACGCGGGCAAAATGAACATGCCTTATATCGTCGAGCGTTGGCCCGGCGGCATGCTGACCAATTTTGTCACCATACGCAAGGCCGTGAAGAAGATGGCCAGCATCGACAAGATGAAGGCGGACGGTACATTTAAGACGCTTTCAAAGAGAGAACGTCTGCAGGTGGATCGCCAACGGAGCAAACTGGAAAAACAGCTCGGTTCCATCTCAGACATGAGCCGACTGCCCGCAGCGCTCTTCGTAGTGGACATCAAAAGAGAACAAATTGCAGTGGCGGAGGCACAAAAATTGGGAATTCCAGTTTTCGCCATCGTCGATACGAATTCAGATCCGCTGCAGGTGGAGTTTCCGATACCAGGAAATGACGATGCCTCCAAGTCCATTGCCACCCTCATGGAGCATGTGAGCCAGGCGATCACTGGAGGGTTGGATGAGCGCAAAAAAGAGAAAGAGAAGGCGGGTAAAGAGAAGCTTGAAAAAGCAAAAAAGACCGCTGCCGAGGCCACTGAATAAATCTTGACCGATCGATCGACCCTATTTCTGCCGGAGTGAGCATTTGTTCAAGCTCCGGCTTTTTTAATGAACAAACCAAACAAACGAATCATGGCAAAAATAACCGCAGCAGACGTGAACAAGCTCCGCAAGATGACAGGAGCAGGAATGATGGATTGTAAAAAAGCCCTGCAAGAGGCAGATGGCGATTTTGAGACAGCAATCGATGTCCTTCGCAAAAAAGGTCAGAAGGTCGCTGCCAAGAGAGCAGATCGCGAGGCCAGTGAGGGAGTGGTGCTCGCTGGGGTCAATGCCGGTTCGGATCGCGGCAGCGTTGTCAGTGTCAACTGCGAAACGGATTTCGTGGCCAAGAACGATAGCTTCATCGAATTGACGCAGAGAGTTTTGGAGGTGGCCATCAGCGAGGGACCAGCGGACAAAGCGGCCTTGTTGGACTGTGCCTTTGACAGCAGCATGAGCATCGGCGAAAAACTCACTGAGCAGACGGGTGTGATCGGCGAGAAGATCGAGATCGGTTCCTTCGAGCACCTGGAAGCGGAGCATGTGGACTTTTACATTCACGCGGGAAACAAACTGGCCACGCTTGTGGGCCTCAACAAAGACGGAGGAGAGGCTGGGCGCAATGTAGCCATGCAGGCGGCGGCTATGAATCCTGTTGCCTTGAACAAAAGCGAAGTTCCCCAGGAAGTGATCGACCGCGAACTGGAGGTAGGCAAAGATCTCGCGCGCCAGGAAGGCAAGCCAGAAGAGATGCTCGACAAGATCGCTCAAGGCAGATTGGGCAAGTTCTTCAAAGAGAACACCCTCGAGCAGCAGCAGTACATCCGGGACAGCAAACTCAGCGTGGAAGGCTACCTCAAGGGGGTCGACAAGGAGCTGAAGTTGACTGGATACCGCCGCGTAGGACTGGGCGTATAAATTTTGCGTCTCAACTCCGGATTTGCCAAATCGGCCCGAGAGTTGGTGTACACTGAACACTTATACTATCTTTAGCGTCCCCCCAAGCTGAGGGTAACAATACGGATAGGTATGATTTTGATCGCAGACAGCGGATCCACCAAGTGTGACTGGATCCAGCTAAATCAAGACGGGACAGAGTTCAATCGGTTCAAGACCATGGGATTCAACCCGTACTTCCACAGTGCTGAGGTCATACATCAGGTGCTTTCCAAAGAGGCCAACCTGGCCAATAACGCCAACGAGGAGATCGAATCGATCTACTGGTATGGTGCGGGCTGTTCATCCCCCAGCCTGAATCTGATCGTACACGCTGGCTTGGAAAAGACTTTTCACAAAGCGCGGATACATGTCGAACACGACCTGATCGGCGCAGCCTACAGCACCTACCGAGGGAAGCCCCAGATCAGCTGCATACTTGGAACCGGAAGCAACAGCGTCTTTTTTGACGGAGAGAACGCCTATGAGGAAGTTCCGGCCTTGGCCTATGTGCTGGGCGATGAAGGATCTGGTACATTTTTGGGCAAACGGCTGCTGGCTGAATATCTCTACAAACGCCTTCCTAAGGAACTGGCTCGGGACTTTAAAAAGAAGTTCAAACTCAATAAGAACGACATCATCAACCGGGTGTACAACCAGCCGCATCCCAATGTGTGGCTCGCCTCGTTTTCAAAATTCTACGGCGAGCATTCGGACCACGGCTGGGTGCGTGAGGTGATCCGCGAAGGCTTTGTCCGCTTCAGAGACGCCCACATCCTATGTTTTGAAAAAGCAAACCAGGTGGAGGTGAATTTTGTGGGCAGTGTGGCCTGGCACTTCAGAGACATCCTCAGGGAAGTACTCGAGGAAGAAGGCATTGAGTTTGGACAAGTGGTCCAGCGGCCTTTGGACGGCTTGGTGGACTACCATCTTAAATATCTGGACGTGCTCCAACGCTCGAACATCAACACATGAAAAAGATCGTATTGATCGCGCATGACCGAATGAAGCCCAAGCTGGCCGAGTTCATCAAAGAGCGTGAGGAATGGCTTTGGGGCAAGGAACTCGTCGCCACGGGCCGTACCGCTGAGCATATGGAGCAGGCCCGCTTCAAGGTGCCGATACACCACCTCAGCCAAGGACGCAGCGGAGGCTATCAAGAGATCATTGAAATGGTGCAGAACGGCGCCGTCGAAATGGTTTTCTTCTTTCGGGACCCGAGTCTGCGGGCATCCGATCACCCGGACATCGAAGCCTTGGTGGCCATGGTCCTGGAAAAGGACATACCCATGGCGTCCAATCCCGCTTCTGCCGAATGGCTCATTTTGGGGCAGATCAAGATGAAGAGTTCCCGAAAGAGTTGATCCATGGCGATCCGCGGCCTCATTTTCGATCTCGACGGTGTATTGGTGGATTCGGCTCGGTATCATTTCAAGGCGTGGAAAATGCTTTCGGCCTCCTTGGGGATCGACTTCACAGAAGAGCAGAATGAAGAACTCAAGGGGATCAGCCGAGCAGATTCATTGAAAAAAATCGTGAACTGGGGCGGCATCGAACTCACTGAACAGGAATTCGCAGATGCCATGGAACGCAAAAACAGCTGGTATCTCGAACTCATACAGGACATGTCCCCAGATGAGGCGCTGACCGGCTGCAGAGCCTTTTTGAAATCGGCCCAAGGCACCTATCGAATTGCTCTGGGCTCGGCAAGCAGGAACGCCCGAAGCATACTGCAACGGGTAGAACTCATCTCTTTTTTTGATGCTTTGGTCGATGGAAACGATACCACCCGATCCAAACCCGATCCTCAGGTATTCCAGCTGGCGGCCGAGCGTTTGGGCCTGGAACCAGAGGAATGCGTGGTCTTCGAAGACGCAGTGGCCGGAGTGCAGGCCGCGAAGGCCGCGGGAATGCGAGTTGTCGGCGTGGGAGCGCCGGAAGTTCTGCATGAAGCCGATGCGGTGATCGCTGGATTCGCTGGATTTGGACCAAGGGAAATGGAGCAAGGATTGATGGCTGTCTGATGGAGCATTACCTAAAGACCGATGAATGGCGCATCATCGAATCGGGTTTCCATTCCGAATTCGCCGAGTGTTCGGAAGCCATATTCTCCATCGGAAATGGCCGCATGGGCCAACGAGCCAATTTCGAAGAAGGCTACAGCGGCAAGAGTCTGCAAGGAAGTTATGTGGCCGGTGTCTACTACCCGGACAAAACGCGTGTGGGCTGGTGGAAGAATGGGTACCCGGAGTACTTCGCGAAGGTGCTCAACAGCGTGAATTGGATCGGACTGCACATTGAGGTCGAGGGAGAACGACTGGACTTGAATGCAGCAGAAGTGCTCCAGTTCGAAAGGGAGCTGGACATGAAGCGCGGAGTGCTCAGCCGGCA
>CATILC010000161.1 GCA_949516455.1 Flavobacteriia bacterium
GTGGCCCGGCAGATATTCGATCGCGCACGAAACGAACAAAGGGGCTACGGACAATTTGCCATTCTCTACCGCACGAATGCGCAGTCGCGCTCTTTCGAGGATTCGCTGAGGAAACGGAATATCCCTTATCGCATTTACGGAGGCGTCTCTTTTTACCAGCGCAAGGAGGTCAAAGATGTATTGGCCTACCTGAAGCTGACCCAAAATGTCAAGGACGAGGAGGCGTTCCGGCGGGTGATCAACCTACCACGGCGCGGCATTGGAAATACCACCCTCGACCGCTTGAACGTGGTCGCACAGCAAAATCAAGCCTCTCTTTTCGAAGCAGCTGAAAATCCAATGCTGCTTTCTCCCTCAGGGATCAACGGACCTACCTGCAAGAAACTCGCAGACTTTTGTGCGTCGATCCGCTCCTTCTCCGTTGAAGCAGAAAAGACGGATGCTTCCGAAGCGACCCTGTTCGCTGTTCGCCATTCAGGTCTGCTCAAAGAGCTGAAAGAGGACAAGAGCCCAGAAGGCGAAGCCAGGCTGCAAAACGTGGAAGAATTGCTCAATGCGATCCACGAATTCTCCGAACGCCAAAAAGAAGAAGGAGGAGATGGAAGCCTCGGTGCCTTCCTTCAGGATGTGGCACTGATCACCGATCAGGACCAGGGTGCGGAAGACGACGCGGAAAAGGTCTCTCTTATGACCGTTCACCTGGCCAAGGGACTTGAATTTCCATTTGTCTTCATTGTCGGGCTCGAAGAATCGCTCTTTCCGAGCATGATGGCCATGGACACGCGGAATGAACTTGAAGAGGAGCGCAGACTTTTCTATGTGGCTTTGACCCGGGCAGAAGTGAAGGCCTACCTCACCTTTGCACACATCCGTTTTCGCTGGGGAAAGACCGTGGACACCCTGCCCAGCCGGTTCATCGATGAGATCGACCCACAGCACCTCGACATGCAGCTCCCCGACCACAGTCCATTCCAGGGCAAGCAGATGCTCCCAGGTTCGCGCCCTTCTTCAACCCCAGCTCGAAATTTGAACGGCCCGAGAAAAAAATCGGCCACAGGCACGACGAGCACCGCATTCGCACCCAAACCGGGAATGCGCAAACTCGACCAGGGCCGTGAGGTGCCAGAGGGAAAGCCGCTGACCAAGCTCAGTGAAGGAGATCGTGTGATCCACGATCGCTTCGGTGCGGGAAAGATCACCGCGCTCGAAGGCCCTCCTGAAGACCTCAAGGCCACAGTCCAATTCAAGAACGGAGGAGAGAAGAAACTTCTTCTGCGCTTTGCCAAGCTCCGCAAATTGTGAGAAGGCCTTACTTTTAGGGGCTCAGCAGGAACTATGGAGTACAATTCTTCCCGCCCCCGGCTCATCATCCCGGAATACGGACGGAACATTCAGAAAATGGTAGAGGATTGCATGGAGATCGAGGACCGCGAAAAACGGAATTCGGTGGCCCACGCCATCATCGAGGTCATTGGAAACCTGAATCCTCATCTGCGCGATGCCGCGGACTACCGACATAAACTTTGGGACCACTTGTTCATCATGAGTGATTTCCAACTCGACGTGGACAGCCCTTATCCTACACCGCATAGAGAGACCTTTGAATCGAGCCCCAAGATGATGGCCTATCCGGGGCGATCCCACAAAAAGCGGCATTACGGTCAGATCATCCGCTCGATCGTTGGCAAGATCAAAGAACTCGATCCAGAAGACGCCGATCGGGATGCCTTGATCCGGGACGTGGCCAACCAGATGAAAAAGTCCTATTTGAACTGGAACAAGGACACGGTGCAGGACGAGTTGATCTGGAGAGACCTCTATGAGATGAGCGACGGCGCCATCGAAGCACCTGAAGACAAGGAACTGGCCAACGCACAGTCTTTGACCAAAGGCATGCAGCAGGAAGTCCGGAACGCTCGCAGCAAGAACAACAAGCGGAACAGAAACCGCAAGAACAAAAAGAAATTCAGGAAGCCGGTCAGCTAGACCATTCCTTCACGGAGATACCTATGGGCACATTCAAGATCAACGGAGGCAAGAAACTCTCTGGTGAGATCGTCCCGCAAGGTGCGAAGAACGAGGCGCTGCAGATCCTTTGTGCGGTCTTGTTGACGGAGGAAGAAGTGGTCATTGACAACATCCCGGATATCCGAGATGTCAATAAGCTCATTGA
>CATILC010000162.1 GCA_949516455.1 Flavobacteriia bacterium
GAAGACGATCTGGCCGTGGTGCTCTTCCACGACCACGGCAGCCGCTACATCGGTAAAGTGTACAACGACGACTGGATGCGGGAGCGCGGCTTCTTGCCACAGGACTCCGATACGGCCGCTGAGTTGGTGAGAAAACACCTCGACCGTCCGCTGATCACCGTTGGGGTGGGCGAACCTGTATCCAACGCCATCCAGCTCATGCGCAAATTCAGCATCTCGCAGATCCCCGTGCACAACGAAGGGAAAATGACGGGTGTACTGAACGACTCCCGGATCTTAAGGGAGATGAATGCGGAAAACCTCCACAGCCCCTGCAGCGAACTGATGGACCCTCCGCTTCCTGTTGTCCGAGGGCAGGCGAGCAAGGAAGAGGTTGCGCAATTGCTCAAGCAGGACCACGCGGCGGTATTGGTCGATCTGGGCGGCGGAACGCACCACATACTCACGCGCCACGACCTGATCAGCGCTCTGGCCTGAGATGGCGATCCTGCTCGGTCCAAAACTGGATCATTCGCATGTGCCAAAGCGCATTGTTTCGCTGGTCCCGAGCCTGACCGAAACGCTCATTGAACTGGGACTGGGTGAGCGCCTCGTTGGCCGCACCCGATTCTGCATTCATCCAACAGAAGCCGTCAGGAGGATCGAACGGATCGGAGGCACCAAGGATTTTTCTGTGGAACGCATACTGAAGCTCAAGCCCGATCTGATCATCGGCAGCCAGGAGGAGAACCACAAAGAAGGCATTGAGGCGCTGCAAGCCCAGCTGCCCGTCTGGATGAGTACGATCGATTCAGTGGACAGCGCCCTTGAGCACATTTCTCAACTTGGCGAAGTGACCGGTACAGCAGAGAAGGCCCATCAGATGACGCAGGCGATCGACAAGGCCTGGGCGGACATCCCAAGGTTTCCATCCTCAAAACGCGTCGCCTATTTCATCTGGAAAAACCCCTGGATGATCGCCGGTAAAGGCACCTACATCGACTCGGTACTCGAGCGGCTTGGATGTACGAACGCCAGCTCGATGGAACGCTATCCAGAGATCCGGATCGAACAATTCAGTACTGACCCGCCCGATCTCTTTCTTTTCTCATCGGAGCCCTTTCCCTTCAAAAAAGAGCATTGGAGCGCATGGCGCGGGGCCTTTCCCAACGCCCAATTTTGCCTGGTGAACGGAGAGGACTTCAGCTGGTACGGGAGCCGGATGCTGGGCGCTGCGGAGCGTCTGAGTGCATGGGCCAGCGATCTGTCTGACAAGCATTAGAGGGCGACTGGCAGGGGTCCGATCATTTATCCGGCTCTGCCTGCATCGATCGGTCGCGTTCCTCCAATAATCCCTGCTGGAAGGCGCGAAGAAGTATGTTTTCGATCAGTTCATCCTCCTCATTCTGCTGAGGATGGTAGGCCTTTTTCAGGCTGATGTCGTAGAAGGAAGCCGTCACATTGTACCAAAAGGCCTTCCAGTTGCTCCGGTAGTCTTTGACCAATTCATAAGCGGTAACGCCCGTTTCCCGATAAATGAGTTTACACAGGATCTGTCCCTCACTTCGGGTGAGTTTTCTCAGGTCCGGCTCGAACTCCTCCTCGAGGTAGTTCTGAAACTCCTTGATGTAGCGTTTTCGCTTCCTGTTTTTTGGGATCCGCTCCAAACGCGCATTCAGCGTATCCAGATTGGTCGCTGCCAGAACGGCCCAGGGGTATACTCTAAGAACTTTCCTCTTTAGGATGTAATAGCGTCGTCGGGCTTCCGTGCTTCCAAAAGTGGGTCGCGGAACGAACAGGACCTCATCTAGGATCATCATGGGAATGGTGTCCCCCTCCACGATGATCGCATCTGTAATGGCCCCGTCTCGGTTGCGAAGTACATAATCGATGATGGAGTCTGCAGGGCTCTCGACCTCCGGACTGTCCAAAGGATGTACCGATGCACCTTGAACGGAGGATGTTGGTTCCAATGCACGCATGATCCCTTCACTGTATGCTCCGAGATCGGACCACAGCAGCATCAGACCGAACAAAATTCCGGCGGACTTCAGGAAGGTGCTCCGCGGCGAATGCGCCATGTGGACTGGGACTTTGAACCGGACGCAGAACTTTCACTCGAAGGAACGGCTGTTCCCTTGCCACCCTGCTGGATCAGCGCTGCCACTGCAGCACCTGCGCGCTGCTGCCCCTCATCCAATGCCCTGTCGAGCTTGTCCGGTGTGAAATACTTTGGAACAAAGTGGGTGTCGAAGTCACCGGTCCTGAACGCCTCGTGCTGCATGACAAAACGACCAAAGTCCAAGGTGGTCTGAACGCCCACGATGAGATACTCATCTATGGCCCGGATCATCCGGTCCATGGCCGCCTCCCGGTCTGATGCATGCGTGCACAACTTGGAGATCATGGGATCGTAATGGATCGGAACCTCCATGCCCTGCTCGAAGCCATCGTCGACCCGCACTCCCGGGCCGTCTGGGCGCTCATAAACATGAAGCTTTCCAATATCTGGAAGGAAGTTGTTTGCCGGATCCTCCGCATAGACGCGCAACTCAATGGCGTGGCCCCTGATGTACAGTTCCTCTTGAGTGAACGAAAGAGGCTGGCCCTCGGCAATGCAGATCATTTCACGCACCAGATCGACACCAGTTATGAGCTCAGTCACAGGATGTTCGACCTGCAGACGCGTATTCATCTCCAGAAAATAGAAGTTGTGCTGTTCGTCCAAAATGAACTCCACCGTACCCGCTCCACGGTAATTGCACGCCTTGGCCACATTCACGGCTGCCTGGCCCATGGCAGAACGCAAGGCATCATCCAGTACGCAGGAGGGCGCCTCTTCCACCACTTTCTGATGCCGCCTTTGCACCGAACATTCCCGATCAAAAAGGTGGACGATATTTCCATGCGCATCTGCCAAAATCTGAAACTCGATGTGCCTTGGGGAGGCCACGTATTTTTCGATGAAGACGCTCCCGTTGCCAAAGGCGGAAGTGGCTTCATTGACCGCCAGTTCCATCTGCTCTTCAAAATCTTCTTCGCGCTCTACGATGCGCATTCCCTTTCCCCCTCCCCCGGCAGATGCCTTGATCAGGACGGGAAAGCCAGTGGATTTGAGTACCTCGCGTGCCTCTTCAATGCCCTTGATCGCACCCTTGGATCCAGGCACCAAGGGCACACCGAATCCTGCGACGGCCTCTTTTGCCGATAACTTGTCGCCCATGGTGCGAATGGCCTCCGCACGGGGGCCGATGAATATCAGTCCCGCCTGCTCCACCATATCAGAAAATTCTGCATTCTCGGAAAGGAAGCCATAGCCCGGATGAATGGCTTGGGCCTTTGTTTTGAGTGCGGCCTCGATCACCTTTTCCATCAAGAGATAGGATTCAGAGGCAGCGGCAGGACCGAGCCGAACGGCCTGGTCCGCATATCGGACGAAAGGCGCTCCCACATCCGCATCTGAGTATACAGCCACCGTGGCGATACCCATTTCTTTAGCTGTTCGCATGACCCGCCAAGCGATCTCACCGCGGTTGGCCACTAAAATCTTCGTGATCTTCATTGGAACAAAAAAAGGAAAAAGGGACGAGGAAAACCTTGTCTGTTTTGCTGTGCATAAGTCCGGCTGCTGAAGCAGCGTATATTCTGCCTATATTCAGAAATTGTTGTGGTGATGTTCAGACGTTATATATCGATCCTCTTTATCAGCTTCTCGCTCTGCGCAGTCCGTGGGGTGCAGGCACAGATCGTTTGGCAGGACATCAACCCTGTCCCCAACTGGACGCAGCCTTCAGAATTGCAGCTCAGCAATTTTCGTTCGCTCAGCGTGCAGATCGACACACTGGAGCGTCAGCATCTGACATCCGATATGGATTCTTTGACTCCATTCAGCTTTCCCATGCCGGACGGCAGCTCATTGAATTTCCTCATCTGGCTGGATCCGATCCTTTCCCCCGGCCTTCATTTGTCCTTCCCATTCATTCGCACTTTTTCGGGCTATTGCCCCAACGACCTTTCATTGAGACTGAAGCTCGACATCGGCCCTTACGGACTGCATGGACTGATCATCGGTCCTGAGGGAGAAACATACCTGGATCCCGCCACAGTTTCCCAGCGGAACCTATATGTCTCCTATCATCGAAGCTCCGCTCTGGCAGACCAGCGCTCCTGCGAACTGACCAATGCTGTGACCTTTCCATCTTCTTCCGGACCCCTCGGCGCCAACAAAGCCCAGATCAGCCGTGGATTGGGACTGGGTTATTTGAAGTCGCTGCTGCTGCTGCCCACCACAACAGCCGAATTTGCTGCCCTTCACCAGTATTCCGATGCACACATACTCAGCGCATTGGTCACCCAGATCCATCGGGTGAACAGCATTTACGAACGCGATGCCAATGTGCGCTTTCTGATCGCCGATAATTGTCTTCCTTACTTTTTCAAAAATCCGACAAACGATCCTTATTCGAACGCTTCCACGGCCACCGCAACGCTACTCGCTCAGGAAAATCTGACGCATTTCCAGAATATTTCAACTGTCCCTTACGACCTCAGCGTATGCTTCTCGAACCTCAATTCACATTTTGCCGCCGCAGTGGCCTGTGATCTAAAAAAGAGTCAGGCGAGCATGGGCATTGAACAAAAACTGGGGCATCCTTCCGATCTTATCCACCTGGGGCATCTGCTGGGACATATGTTGGGGTGCAATCACACCGCCAACGCCCAATGCGGACGCATTGGATCATCTGCATTTGAACCCGGAAGCGGGAGCAGTCTGATGTCTTCCGCGGGCTATTGCAGTCCAAATATTCAGGACATCGGCGATGCCTACTTCCACATTCACAACCTGACCGAGATCCATCATTTCCTGCTCAACGGACCCGGAGCAGGTTGCGGAGACGACGGGGCGATCAGCTACAATCAGGATCCTGTTTCCATTACACCGGATCACGACATCTACCTGCCGCCAGCAACTCCGATCAGATTATACCCGCTCACGGCGACAGACCCTGATGGACCCTCTCTGACCTATTGTTGGGAACAGTACAATTTGGGGCCAGCCGGACATCCGAGCTCGCCAAGTGGAACTGCCCCGATCATTCGAAGCCAGAATCCCACTGTGGATGGGACGCGCTTCATCCCCAATTTCAAGGATCTTGTTCGGGGAAAGAGCCGCCTGGGTGAATCCTTACC
>CATILC010000163.1 GCA_949516455.1 Flavobacteriia bacterium
CCTTGCCCATGGCCAATTCCATTCCGAGCCAAAACAGGGTCAATAGACCGCTGACCCACAAGAAAGGAGCCAGGCGGGTCAAGCGCCAATGACGCGGAACAGATCGCTGATCTGGCTGTTCCACAAAAGTTTGGATTCTTCGACCTCGTCTTCTTCAGCAAAATCAGTGATGATCAGAGAGACGTCTCCGGTCAGGTCATCAACGACGATCCTGAATTCAAAATAGGTCTTCTCTCCCTCCTCCTCAGCAGACAACCATCTGAATTTTACAAACTGGTCGTTCTTCTTGCTCAGCATCTTGGCAGACTCCTCACTTCCTTCCCAGAAAAAAGTGAAAAGCTCACCCCTTGAATTGACATCATCGCAAAACCATTCGGACAACCCACTGGGAGTGGACAGAAATGAGAAAAGTACGGTTGGAGAAGAATTGACTGCGAATTCCAACTCAAATTGAACCTTATCGGACATGTAGGTCTTCCTAAAATCGTGTGTGCCGTAATATAGGAAAATTTGCGCGCCACCCATTCAATGCTGCGGGTATAACAATGTGAGGTTCTATATTTGCAGCCCTATTGGACAAAAGACTCCAAAAATCCGGCGAGGTAGCTCAGACGGTTAGAGCGCAGGATTCATAACCCTGAGGTCGGGGGTTCGATTCCCCCCTTCGCTACAGAACGATCCCGGCCAAGTGCCGGGATTTTTTTTGTTCAGGCTGAACACGCCTAAGGCTCCATCTTATTGGAACAAGCTTCGAATTTTATCCGCGCTTTGTTGAACATTTGAGGCTGATCAATGTCTGAAACTTCAACAAATCATCCATCAATGCGCTACGCCCTACTCTTCACTCTTGCATTCTTCAGCTCTTTGGCTGCATTGGGCCAGAAGTCGACGATCACAGGTCGGGTTTCCGATGCCATCAGCAATGAATCACTGCCCATCGCGGCAGTCAAAGTAGAAGGGGTCAATCTCGGAAGCACAACAGATTTTGATGGCCGCTACACCATTGAGGATCTTGAGCCTGGCCTGTACAACCTGCAGATCTCTCTGTTGGGATATGCGCCGCGCACCATCTATGAAGTTGAGGTGACCGCTCTTCGGCCAGCCATCGTGGATGTACAACTCGAAGCGAGTACGACCCGACTCGAGGAAGTGGTGATCGACGCTCAGTCCCGATTTGAGAAGAATA
Source organism: Flavobacteriia bacterium (assembly GCA_949516455.1). Taxonomy (GTDB): domain Bacteria; phylum Bacteroidota; class Bacteroidia; order Flavobacteriales; family Schleiferiaceae; genus RFXV01. Next base: position 1,187 of record CATILC010000163.1, read on the forward strand.
CGGAAAGCCCTGTCTCTCTACAGACCATCGGCATCAACGAGATCCAGAGGAATCCGGGCGGCAATCAGGACATCTCCAAGGTGATCCAGGCACTTCCTGGGGTGGCCTCCACACCTAATTTCCGCAACGACCTGATCATCCGCGGCGGCGCTCCCAATGAAAACCGCTATTTTCTGGATGGCATCGAGATCCCCTCGATCAATCACTTCGCCACTCAGGGTGCTGGCGGTGGCCCTGTGGGACTGATCAACTTCAACTTCATCCGGGAAGTGGACTTTTACACAAGCGCATTCCCAGTGAGCCGCGGGAATGCCCTGAGTTCGGTCATGGACCTGAAGCTCAAGGACGGCAGAAGCGACGGCTTTGCCTACAAGGCCATTGTCGGGGCAAGCGATGTTGGCATCACTGTGGATGGCCCACTGAGTGAAAAGACCACGATGATCGCCTCGGTCAGAAGGTCGTACCTGCAATTCCTATTCGCCGCACTCGAGCTTCCATTTTTGCCGATCTACAATGACTTCCAGGCCAAGGTCAAATACACCATCAACGATCGGCATCAGATCACCTTTCTTGGCCTGGGCGCCATTGATGACTTTGAACTCAATTTGGACGCCAATGAGACCGAAGAACAACGGTACATTCTGAACACGCTGCCCGTGAACGATCAGTGGAATTACTCAGTCGGCGTCAAGTACACCTATTTCGGAGAACGCTCGCTGACCAACATCGTCCTCAGCCGCTTCATGCTCGACAACCAGGCGAGCAAATACGTAGAGAACGACCCTGCTTTGGAGCTCCTGCTCGATTACCGCAGCCGCGAGATCGAGAACAAACTCCGGGTGGAAAACCTGTATCGACATAATGGCTGGCGCCTGACCAACGGCATTGGCTTCGAGGAGGTCAAATACGAAACGGATACCTACAACCGTCGGGTGCCCAATCCCGATCAGGACCAGCGGAACTATTCCTCCGCATTGAGAAACTACCGATACTTCCTCTTTTCTCAGGCCACTCGAAAGATCAGTACGCGCTGGACGCTAAGCGCCGGTCTGAGGATGGACGGACTGGACTTCAACTCGTCCATGGCCAATCCGCTCAATCAATTTTCTCCGCGCATCGCCACCACCTACAGCCTGACGGATGCGCTGGATTTCAATGCCAACTGGGGCATCTACTACCAACAGCCGCCGAGCACATTGCTCGGATTCAGAAACAATCAAGGCGCATTGGTCAACACCGATGCCACCTACATTCAGGCAGCACACTACGTGGCGGGGTTTGCCTATTTCATCCCCAGATGGAACGTGAAGTTGTCGCTGGAAGGCTTTTACAAGGATTATTCAAATTATCCCTTCCTGCTGAACGACTCGATCACCCTGGCCAATCTCGGAAGTGACTTTGGCGTGGTCGGCAACGATCCATCGAGCTCCATCGCAGAAGGACAGGCGCTCGGCCTGGAGTTCACCTACCAACAAAAGCTCTACAAGGGCTTCTACGGAATTCTGGCCTACACCTTTGTGCGGAGTGAATTTGAAGACAAGAACGGTACCCTGACTCCCTCCTCCTGGGACAATCGCCACGTGATGACACTCACAGCAGGAAAACGCTTTGGAAGCAAGTGGGAAGTTGGGATGCAGTATCAGTTGCTCGGTGGCGCCCCCTACACACCGATCGATCGGGAATTGAGCGCTCTTCGTTCCAATTGGGACGTCCTTGGCCGGGGCATTCCGGATTATTCACGACTGAATGCAGAACGCTTCAACACCTTCCATCGGGTGAATCTGCGGGTGGACTACAAATTGTTCTTCACTTCATGGAATCTGAATCTCTATCTCGACATCCAGAATTTGCTGGCCCAAACCGTGGATGGGGAACCCATAGCCGATGTGCTCCGCGACCCAAACACAGGTATGCCGCTGGTGGATCCAAATGATCCTCTCAGCTATCAGATCAGTGAGCTGCCGAACAGTACAGGCAATCTCATTCCTACCCTCGGACTGATCGCTGAGTTCTAAAAGCCCTCTTTCCTACTTTTGGGCATGGCCTGTTTGCTATTCATGCACATCCCAAAAACGGCAGGAACCAGCTTCAGGCAGATCCTCGTGCGCCAATACCGGAATCTTGGAGGGATTGAGGCCGTCTATGAACCGGATGCTGTGAAAACCGGACCGGAAAGGAAGGATGCCCCGGCCTATGTCGGGCACTATCGATATGGATTTCACCAATTTGTGGAGGGCCCTGCACGCTACATTTCGTTCATGAGGGACCCGATCCGGCACAGCTGGTCGCACTATCATTTTTTGATCGAGATGAAAAAACTGCCCGATCATATCGAGTCTTTCTCTGCATTTCTTCAGCACAAATACGGCAATCAGCTGCAACTCCGCTTTTTGTCGGGCATCGAAGAGATCGACGGAAGGGAGCAAGCGGCATTGGAACAGGCCAAGCGGAATGTGGATGAGCACTTTGAACTTATTGCGCCCATGGAGCATTTCGATGAAGCATTGCTGCTGATGAAACGCCAATTGAGCTGGCCCCGAATACCCTTTTATCATCGGGCCAATCTGCGGCCCAACAAGCCCAAAATGAGCCCCGAAGAACGGGATCAGGCCGGCCTACACCTAAAGGAAGAGATGGAACTCTATGCCCACGTATTGAAGAAATACGAAGGCTTGCGATCGGCCGCCCCTGTATCTGCACTCAGCCTCCGACTGTTCCATCTGTACAACCGGACCTACAAGGCTTTGGATCCGATCTATTTATCTGTGCGGAGACTCTGGAGACGCTGAGCCTCGAATCGTTCATAAAAGAACACATTGAGCAGGATCAGCAGCATCCCGTAAAAGGCATCCTCCATCGGGATCGTCCCGATCCGACGCCCCAGATTCATCAGGTCGTTGTACCATACCACCTCTTCCTCAATGAAGGAACCGGTCAGAACACCATTGACCAAAAGAAAGGGAATCAGAATGACCGCATACGCCCTTAGAAAACGAGCCATCCAGGGCACGCGGAGTACATAGACCAGATAGGCCATCGCAGCGCCCAGCAGGAAAAATGTACTAAAGGTGTACCAGCGACCAAAATTCAAGGCGGCAACGCCCAATGGAAACCAAACGAGGAACTTGGGCAACGCAGCAGCAAAAAAGGCTGGCGGATCCTTGGGGAAGAAAAAGTTGAGTACCCGATAAATGAATACACAACTGAACGGAACCACAATAAAGAATAGCCATTCCTCCAATGGAAGTCCAAAAAGGTGCAGATCCAAATGGTATCTGGGATTGAAGCCCCAATAGCCCTTGGCTGTGAAGAGGATGTCCCAGGGAATGAAAAGCAGCATGACCAAAAACATGGATCGAAATAAGGAGCCAAAACTTTTGAAGTAGGCTACACGCCTGTCAAAACTTCTCAGCAGGGGGATGGACAGAGTGAAGATGTCCAG
>CATILC010000164.1 GCA_949516455.1 Flavobacteriia bacterium
CCTTTTTCTTCCTCGAAAGAACTGCCTTCAATGTCCAACACCTTGTAGAAATCGTTCAGGGGCGTTTTCCCTTCAAAGGAGTAAGTGTGTTCGTCCAGCACGCTGTACACCACCTCGTCATCGTCAAATTCATCGGAAATATCGCCCACGATCTCTTCGATCACATCCTCCAGGGTGATCAGGCCAGAGGTTCCACCGAACTCGTCCACCACAATGGCCATGTGGATGCGCTTGTTCCTGAACTCCTGCAAGAGATCATCGATCTTCTTGGACTCGGGAACGTAAAAGGGTTTGCGCAGCAATTGATTCCAATCGAAATCGGCTGAGGCTTCGATATACGGCAGAAGGTCTTTGATGTAGAGCAGCCCCACGATCGCATCAAAGGAATCCTCGTAAACGGGTATGCGCGAAAAGCCCGATTCCCGGATCTGGTCCAGCACCTCCGGATAGGGCATCTTCTTGTCCAGTGCCATGACGTCCAGACGCTGGGTCATCACCTGTTTGACATTGGTATTTCCAAAGCGGACGATGCCCTCGAGTAACTTCTGTTCTTCGCGGTCGCCCACAGGCTCCTGGGTCAGTTCCAGGGCTTGCGAAAGATCGTCGACCGACAGGGCATCCTGCGTAGAAGACCTAGCTCCTACAAAACCCTTGTCGAGCAGATTTCCCGAGCGCACCAGAACGCGGGAAAGCGGTCGAAAGACCCAAACCGTGCCGTAGAGCCCGGAGGACATCTTGCGGGCAAAGCCTATGGCATTGCGCGAGGCATAGACCTTTGGAAGGATCTCCCCGAAGAGCAGGATGAGGAAGGTGATGCCCACCACTTCGATCAGAAAGAGGAAGTACGCATTCTCAATGTGCCCGAAGAGATTCGATAAGATGTAACTCGACAAAATGACGATGCCCACATTGATCAGGTTGTTGCTGATCAGGATGGTCGCCAGCAGTTCCTTTGGTTTCTCGAGCAGCTGAACGACACGTCGGTCCGCTTCGGTATTTCCTTTTTCCAGATCGCGCAGATCGGTCGGCTGAAGCGCAAAAAAAGCCACCTCAGAGCCCGATACCAGACCGGAGCCTCCCAAAAGGACAAATAGAATGAGAATGGGCAGAACAGTGGATAACCAAAAAGCCCAGTCGATGCTGAGCAGTAGAGAAAAAGAAATGGGGTCGGGATCCAATAGCGTGCGTCTTGGTGAGACTAGAACGGAAGATCATCTCCGCCCTCCGGCGCCGTTGGCTCGGAAGTGGATGCAGGCGTATCTCTTTGCGGAGCCTGCTCATCTCGTCCGCTGAGCATGGTCATTTCCTGACAGTTCACCTCCGTCATGTAGCGCGTCTGGCCCTGCTCATCCTGCCAGCTTCGCGTTTGGATGCGGCCTTCGATATAGACCTTCATGCCCTTTCTCAGGTAGCGCTCGCAGATCTCGGAGAGGCCTTTGCGCAAGACGACCACATTGTGCCATTCGGTGCGTTCCACCCGCTCGCCATCCTTATTGTTGTATTGCTCCGAGGTGGCCAGTGGAAACTTCACCACTTTGCCAAATTCCAATGCCCGCACCTCGGGGTCGGTACCGAGGTTTCCGATGAGCATTACTTTATTCAGTGATCCTGCCATGTTCTATCAAATATAACCGCTAATGATGAACGATATATGCAGCGTCCGCGAGCTTACAAAAAGACATGTTCCACGCATTTCCAGGAGAGAACTCAAGACAGCGTCTTCCTTTGAAAAAGAAGCATCAAGGCAACGCCTACTGAAATGCTGGCATCGGCCAGATTGAAGATCGGACGGAAGAATATGAAGTAATCGCCGCCCCAAATGGGCAACCAATCGGGGAGATATCCCTTGTAAAGGGGGAAGTAGAACATGTCCACCACCCGGCCGTGAAGGAAACTTCCGTATCCGCCACCCTCTGGAAAAAGAGTGGCCACAGCACCCAAGCTCTCGCTGAAGATCACGCCGTAGAAGGCACTGTCGATGATGTTGCCCAAAGCACCTGCCAGTATGAGTGCTACGGAAGCCACAGAGAGTCCACCCGCTTTTTGTCGAACCAGGCTGCGCAACCAAAAGAAGATGCCCACCACGGCCACCATGCGGAACAAACTCAGGAAGAGCTTGCCATAAGATCCGCCCAGCTCAAGACCAAAGGCCATTCCGGGGTTTTCGGTGAAATGTATGATGAACCAATCGGCAAGCTGTATCTCCTCTCCCAACTGGAGATTCAATTTGATCCAAAATTTCAAAAGCTGATCCGCCAACAGTACGGAACAGATGATCAGCGCGGCTCGCTTCAATGTTTACTGCTTGTTCTTGGCATCAATGCTCAGCGTGGTGTGCGGAACCAGCAACAGGCGCTCCTTGCTGATGAGATTGCCTGTTTCCCGGCACACGCCATAGGTCTTGTTCTCAATTCGCAGGATCGCATTCTTCAGGTCGCGAATGAATTTTTCCTGACGAATGGCCAACTGACTGTTGGCTTCTTTGCTCATTGTGTCGGAGCCCTCTTCAAAGGCTTTGAAAGTGGGTGCCGTGTCATCGGTGCCGTTGTTCCTGTCGTTGGCGAAGTTTTCTCGCAGCACTTGCAGGTCCTTTTCAGCCTTTTCGATCTTCTCCTGTATAAGCTTCTTGAATTCAGCAAGTTCCTTGTCTGAATAACGGATCATATCATCTCCCATAACTTGTCTCGTTGATCTGAGGAGGGCAAAAATAACAGAATAACCAAATGCGTCAGATGGTCTTTTTTCAACCCGCCGATTCAGCCTTTTCCAGAATGACGCCAAGCGGCATTCCCTCCAGATCCAGCGCATGGGCCGCCTCCCCCACAACAGTTTTCCGACTCAATTCCACGGCCAGCACTTCGCGGCTGATGTAGGCCGCGTGCGCATCGAGTGCCGTCCACAATTCCTCGCTGCATTCCACACCAATGCGGATGCGGTCAGTCAGATCGAGGTCGAGTTCTTTGCGGAGATTCTGGATGCGGTTCACCAGTTCGCGGGCCAGGCCTTCCTGCCGGAGTTCTTCGTCGATCTGTATGTCGAGTGCCACCGTCGTATCGCCCTCGCTGGCCACAAGCCAACCGGGGATGTCGTCCGCCATCACTTCAAGATCGCCGTCCTGCAATTCAAATTCAGTTCCCTCCAGATCGAGCGCAAAAGACTTTTTCTGCTCATAGGCTGCGATCTCCTCCTGCCCCATCTGCGCCACCGCCTGAGACAATGCCTTCATCTGCTTGCCCACCCGTGGGCCCAATGCCCTGAAATTGGGCTTCACTCTTTTGACGATCAATCCGCTCGTGTCCTCAAGCAACTCGAGCTCCTTCACATTCACCTCAGAGGTGATCAGTCCGGCCACCGATTCCAAATGGGCTTTCTGGTCCTGATCGAGCACAGGCACGACGAGTTTTTTCAGCGGTTGCCGGACGCGGATCCGCTCCTTCTTGCGGATGCCCAGGATCATGGAGGTGATCTTCTGCGCCTTGCGCATACGCCACTGCAGCTCTTTATCGATCCGCTTTTCATCCAGCTGCGGAAAATCTGCACAATGCACCGAAGACGGGGCGTCTGAACTTCGTCCGCTTTGCAGATCACCAAACAAGCGGTCGGCAAAGAAGGGAGCGATAGGTGCCATCAACAGGGCGACCGTCTCCAAACAATGATGAAGAGTGGAGAAGGCCATGAGCTGATCGCTGCCCTGCTCGCTCTTCCAGAATCGTCTCCGGCTCAAACGCACGAACCAGTTGCTCAGATTCTCCACGGTGAATTCCTGTATCGCCCGAGCGGCACGCGTGGGCTCGTACTCGGCGTAGGAAGCATCCACCGAAGCAACCAGGCTGTTCAACTCCGAAAGGATCCAAAGATCCAGCGGATTGGAGACGGAATGAAGCTCTTTCTGATCGGGTGTGAATCCCTCGATATTGGCATAGAGGGCGAAGAAGTTGTAGGTGTTGTACAGGGTGCCAAAGAACTTGCGCTGCACCTCGGCAATGCCCTCGCTGTCAAAGCGGAGGTTGTCCCAGGGCTGAGCGTTGCTGACCATGTACCAGCGGGTGGCATCTGCACCAAAACGGTCCATCGTCTCGAAGGGATCCACTGCATTGCCCAATCGCTTGGACATCTTTTGGCCGTTCTTGTCGAGCACCAGGCCATTGCTGACCACGGTCTTGTACGCAGGCGAATCGAAGACCATACTGGCGATGGCGTGCAGGGTGTAGAACCATCCACGCGTCTGGTCGACACCCTCCGCAATGAAGTCCGCGGGGAAAAGTGCCTTGAATTTCTCCTGATTCTCGAAGGGATAATGCCACTGGGCGTAAGGCATGCTGCCCGAGTCGAACCACACATCGATCAGATCGGACTCACGGTGCATGGGCTGCCCATCGGAACTCAACAGAACGATCTCGTCCATGTGCGGACGGTGCAGATCCACCTGATCGTAATTGGCCTCCGACATATCTCCTGGCACAAAGCCCGCCAATGGATCCTCATCCATCAAGCCAGCGGCCACCGCCTTGGCACACTCGGTCTTGAGTTCTTCCACTGAACCGATCAGCTTGCGCTCGCTCCCACTTTCGGTGCTCCAAACGGGAAGCGGAATGCCCCAGTACCTCGAGCGGCTCAGGTTCCAGTCGTTCAGGTTCTGCAGCCAGTTGCCAAAGCGGCCTTCTCCGGTCGACTTCGGTTTCCACTGAATGCCCGCGTTGTGCTCGATCATACTATCCCGTGAGGCCGTGGCGCGAATGAACCAGGAGTCGAGCGGGTAGTAAAGGACCGGCCGATCGGTGCGCCAGCAATGCGGATAGCTGTGGACGTACTTTTCCACCTTAAAGGCCTTGTTGGCCTCCTTCAGCTCAATGGCGATCTCCACATCCAATCCGCGCTCCGGACGCTCTTCATCCGCATAGTATTCATCCTTCACATAGCGACCCGCCAAGCGGCCCATGGCCGAGATGTAGCGGCCCTGCAGATCCACGATGGGCGTCTCCTGCCCTTCCTCATCGCGAACCAGCATGGGTGGAACTCCTGCGGCAGAGGCCACGCGCGCATCATCTGCGCCGAATGTGGGTGCAATGTGTACAATACCGGTGCCGTCCTCGGTGCTCACAAAATCTCCTGCGATCACCTGAAATGCCTGATCCGCATTTCGGGCGGGCGTGACATAGGGCATCAACTGCTGGTATCGAAGGCCCACCAGATCATGTCCCATGCATTGTCCCACAATGCGCCAGGGGATCTGTTTGTCCCCGGGCGTATAGTCTTCCCATACGACCTCAGCGTCCTTTTCTTTGAAGTATTTCGCCACAAGCGGCTTGGCCAGTACCACGCGAATGGGCTGATGGGTATAAGCGTTGAAGGTGGACACACAGACATACTCGATGTCTTCACCTACTGCCAGCGCGGTGTTGGCCGGCAAGGTCCATGGCGTGGTCGTCCATGCCAATAGATGAACGGGATCCGAGCCGAACAGCTCTGCCAAAGCAGCTGAAGGATCGACCAAAAACTGAGCAACGACCGTGGTGTCCTTGACATCACGATAGGTACCCGGCTGATTGAGTTCGTGAGAACTCAGGCCAGTTCCCGCCTTGGGCGAGTAGGGCTGAACGGTGTAGCCCTTGTAGATCATATCCTTGTCCCACAGCTGACGCAAGAGCCACCAGACGGTCTCGATGTATTTGGTCTTGTAGGTGATGTATGGGTCGTCCATCTTGACCCAATAGCCCATGCGCTCGGTGAGGTCCTGCCAGTGATCGGTATACTTCATCACCGCCTTGCGGCAGGCATCGTTGTA
>CATILC010000165.1 GCA_949516455.1 Flavobacteriia bacterium
CAGAAGGCCAGGAGGATGCGCTCATTCCGGAAATAGCTCAGCAGTATGACAAGGCTCAAAAGAATGAGGCTGATGCCATTGCCGATGGCACCGTCCACGAATTGCCAAATGGCGATGCCAAAGGATAAAATGGAAAGAAAGATGCGGAGGAATTTATAGATCATGGCTGATTTTGAGGTTGGCAAAGGTAACAGATGGGGTCAGAAAGTGCACAGGCGGCCCCACTTCTGTTCAACAGCACGAGCTCTTGGGTGAAGGCATAAAAAAAGCCGGCAGAAACCGGCTTTTGATCGTGAAATGTAAGTGATCAGTTGGGCAAAAGCACCTTGTCGATCTGATGAATGACACCGTTACTTCCCTGAATGTCCACCGCTTCTACTGTGGCCATGCGTCCCTTCTCATCGGTAATGGTCACTCCACCATTGCCGTCGACTGCTATATCAATGGTCGAGTTGGCAAGGGCCGTTCCGATTCCAGTTCCCGCGGCTCCAGCCACTTCTGCGCTTGTGATCTCATCGAGCAGAGCGTGGTAGAACAGCACGTCGGTCAGGCCGTCCTGGCCCAAAAGCGCCACTACATCTCCAAGGCTGGTCACATTCAATTCGGCGAGCAGATCTGCGAAGGCATCGTTATCGGGCAAGAAGACCGTCAGAGCAAGGTCTGGATCGGTCAGGGTGCTCAATACAGAGCTGTCGGCGGCCACTACGGCGCTGACCAGAGAAGAGTAATTGGGATTGGCCAGTCCAAGCTCACCTGCAGTGGGCGGCAGGATCACGGCGTCCACCTTGTGGATCACTCCGTTGTCGGCATCGATGTCTGCTGCAGACACTTTGGGCCCATTGTTGATCATCACACCGCTCATGGTGCTCAGGTACATGCTCATTTTTTCGCCACGTGCGTTCAGACCTTCAGTCGTCACATAACCGTCGCTGATCTGCGAGGACATGACCTCGGCCCCGATCACGTGATATTTCACGATCTCTGTCAGGGCATCGGCACCAACGGCGGCGATCAAGTCGTCCAGAGTGGTGACGCCGAATGCAGCAAGCAGATCGGCAAAAGCTGCGTTGTCAGGTGCAAACACGGTGAGGCTCGCATTTTCGTCTGCGACTACAGATGTTAGGCCAGTGGCTTGCAGAACGGCCACAAATGTGCTCAGGTCCGCATCGTTCGCAGCTACTTCATCAATGGTGATGACATTGGGAGCAGGTGCAGGCGTGTTGTCGTCATCGTCATCGCTGCAGGCGAAAGAGGTGATTCCGATCAGAGCGGCAAAAGCTAAGCGGCTCATCCATTTGATTGAGGGGGTATTCATTGGTGTTGTGTTTTGATTTAGGATTAGAACGGCGTCGTTTTGAATTTGTTTAGGCAATAGGGCAAAAAAGTTAAACAAATAAATTTTTGTTGAACTCTGAGTGGTGGTAAGCTTCTTGTTGATATCGGGCTGGGCGATATTTCTGAAGGATCGATAAATCCTTGAGATCGCAACGGAAGCGGCTTGTGGTAATTGGTGCAGACCCTACTTTAGCAGTCAGAAAAAACCGCAGTTATGAGTGTATTGGTCGACAGCAATTCCCGGGTGATCGTGCAGGGATTCACAGGAAGCGAAGGAAGCTTTCACGCCTCACAAATGATCGAATTCGGCACGCAGGTCGTGGGCGGAGTGACGCCGGGCAAAGGTGGTCAGATGCATTTGGACCGTCCGGTATTCAATACGGTGGAAGATGCGGTTCGTGAAACAGGAGCAGATGTATCCATTCTCTTTGTTCCTCCGACCTTTGCTGCTGATGCCATCATGGAAGCTGCCGAGGCGGGTATTTCCGTGATCGTAGCCATCACAGAAGGCATTCCGGTGCGCGACATGATCAAAGTGAAAGAATACCTGAAGGACAAAGATTGCACGCTGGTCGGTCCGAACTGTCCCGGGGTGATCTCTGCCGATCAGGCCAAGGTGGGCATCATGCCTGGATTCATCTTCAAAAAGGGATCGATCGGCATTGTCTCCAAATCGGGCACGCTGACCTATGAGGCAGCAGATCAGATCGTCAAGGCAGGACTCGGTGTGACAACAGCGATCGGCATCGGAGGCGATCCGATCATCGGTACCACCACAAAAGAGGCTGTAGAGCTGTTGATGAACGACCCCATGACCGAAGGCATCGTCATGATCGGAGAGATCGGCGGAAATCTGGAAGCCTTAGCAGCAGATTGGATCAAAGAGAACGGCAACAAGCCGGTCGTTGGTTTCATAGCTGGTGAGACGGCACCAAAAGGCCGAACGATGGGTCATGCAGGCGCGATCGTCGGCGGGGCGGAGGATACCGCTCAGGCGAAAAAGGCCAAACTCCGGGACTGCGGCATTCATGTGGTCGATTCGCCGGCGCAGATCGGCGCCAAGATGGCTGAGGTTCTCAAGGGCTGATCGCTGCACCAAACGGCCCGTAGATGACATGACGTTCATCTCGATAGGCCATTGGCAATCCATTCTTGATGGGCGCGCGTGCTGAAAACAGAGCATAGCGAATGTGCTCTTTCCTGCACAACTTTTCAATGTGTTCAGCATCCAAACTGTTGTAAACAACTCCGATCTCCTTTCGGAATTGCATGCCCTGTGACCCGGGCCAACGCCCACCCGCGCAATTCTCCAGCCTTCTTCTCCATTCAATGATGGCCCCAGCTTCCTGCGGGAAATGTTTGAATGAAACATATTGTGGGCGCTGGTAGGTGAAGTAGAAGGTGCTCTGTGCCGGATCGATCAAGAACACATCGCTTGGGTCGGTCTCCTGCATGATCCAATGGTCTTTCTGAGCACTGTAGTTGGTGTGCGCGCTTGTCCAGCGGTCGTAGATATTCATTGAAGCCAGGAGCAGAGGTGCCAAAAACAGAATGCTGCCCCCGATGCTTCGGCTCACTTTTGGCCAGTTGCGCGTCCATTGTTGCAGTTGTTGGGAGAGAAGTGCCCCGACGAGCAGAAAAGAGGTGAAGGGGAGAAGTGCATCGCTCAGACGGAACCAATAATACC
>CATILC010000166.1 GCA_949516455.1 Flavobacteriia bacterium
GTAGTAGTGATTGAAGAGCTGGGTACGCAGGGCCAATTGAAAGGTCGATCCGCTTCGATTTGGCTCAATGGCACGCACCTCCTCATTGACAAAGAACAACCCACGATAGGTATAGGCCAGTTCCAATCGCAGGCGAATGGCCGGATTGACCATCCAATAGCTGCGCAGGTTGAACATGTAGAATTCACTCCTGTCGAAGCGTGCGATGAAATGACCATCGTCAAAGGGCCGGTCGTCGTAGCTGCTGTAGATCCCTCTTCCGAAATAACCTCCAATATCGTTTCCCTGCAGGCCAAAAGTGAATTGAGACTCCCAACCAAATCGCTTGTAGTCGTAGGCGATCTGACCGATGAACTCATAAAAATTGCCGCCCCATGGATGGGCCAGTTCCTGATTGTAATGTCCGTAATTGGTCAAGACCCGTTTGTGCGAGTAGATATAGGGCTTGCTCATATTGAATTCAAAACGACCGAAGAGGTTCTTGACATCGAACACATCAAAGGCTTTGGTCCCGATCTGCAGGGCGTATTTATTGGTCCAGGATCCATTGCCCGCGGTGAAGTTGCTGGCCACGAATTCATCCAGCATGAACTGCATGTACAATTGCCATCGATCCCTGATCAGGTAGGAGGCCGAGAAACCCAAAAGCGCATTGCTCGCATCCGAACCCCGGGCAAATTCAATGGGGCGATAAAAGATGATGGGATTCAGGAAATTGATATCGAACCCACTGCTGTTGGCTGAATCCGCCCAAACAATACCCTCAAAAAATCCAATATTCCATCGCTTACCCAAGTTGATGCTCAGATAGTGCATGCTCACATACTTTCTCTTGAAGACGCCACCCCCACTTACCTCTCTGCGCACATCCGTCATGTAGTTGAACAGATTGACGTATTTGATCTTCCAGGCCGTCGTCTCGATGCGCAAAAAAGGATAGCTGAAGGCGTTGTCGCTCAAGAACAAGGACCTGTGTCCTTCGCCAATGAAGTTCTTGCCATGACCAAAGGTGAAATTGAAATAATCGCTCGGTCTGTAGTTGACTGCGCCCATCGCCTGGTTGAAATCAATACCCACCCCCTCTTTAAAGGCCCGCGATTCCCCCTGACCGGGAACGACTCTTCTTTCTTGCACGAAGGCATCGATCCAACTCGGGTACAGCGCCTGATTTTCGCGGAAAGTGGAAAAAAAGCTCACCTCTTCTCCAAAGGAACCTTCCATGAGGAAACCTCGGGTGTTGACGTAATTCACCGCATCCGTGGCCCCTGGGCCGAATTCTCTGCCGCCGGAAAAATTCATTATCGGATCCAGTCGCCATTTGAAGCCCTTCGCATCAACCTGCACCAGACGTTCATTGAACATCTTCCGGCCCCAGACATTGCTCGTCCACCAGCCACCGATCGGATTCTGTGCATTCAGAGAATCCATGTCGATCACATCATCCTTGCGGAGCGGCTTCACCCCGGTATGCACGCGGTCTTTTCCGACTGTGATCGCCTCTTTTTCCTGAAACCTCTGGTCGAAGGCATTTATGAATCCGTATTCATACTGCCCGAAGAGGCCCGAGCAGGCCCCAACAAGGAATAAAGTCAGTGGAAATCGCACAGATCAGGTATTGACCGCTTCGGTCGGATCGAGTTGTGCATACGGCGAATTATTGCTGATGAACTCGGGCACCATTTCCTTGATCTGCCGAACGATCGCCACCTCATTACCCGTCTTTTTCAATTCGGTCATCAGTTTTTCGATGCCAATGTCCACCTGGCTTATCGGCTCTGGCAGAACATCGGCGATCATGATCTTTTCATGGTGCGTCTCCTTGGTGTTCTCCTGCGTGGCCAAAAGTTCCTCATACAATTTTTCGCCGGGCCGAAGTCCGATCTCCTGAATCTCGATATCCCTTCCTTCTTCCAGGCCTGATAACTGGATCATCTTTTTGGCCAAATCGATGATCTTGACACTTTGCCCCATGTCGAAGACAAAGATCTCACCGCCATTGCCCATTGCGCCGGCCTCAAGTACCAAATTACAAGCCTCAGAGATGGTCATGAAATAGCGCGTAATATCCCGATGAGTGATGGTCAAAGGGCCGCCCTCATCGATCTGTTTTTTGAATACCGGAATCACAGAGCCATTGGAGCCCAGAACATTGCCAAATCGGGTGGTGATGAATTGTGTGGAAGCACCCCCAATTCGTTCACGGCTTTGAACGATCAGTTCCGCAACCCTCTTTGTCGCGCCCATGACATTGGTCGGATTCACGGCCTTGTCTGTGGAAACCATCACAAATTTTTCCACTCCGTATTCAAGAGACAGTGAAGCCAAATTGAACGTTCCTCCCACGTTCACCCGAACCGCCTCGTAAGGGTGTTCTTCCATCAGAGGCACATGTTTGTAGGCGGCTGCATGAAAGACGACTTGTGGGCCAAATCGATCGAATACTGCCTGCATCCGGCTTCGGTCCGAAACATCGGCTACCACCACTTCCACCAAGGGCAAAAAGAATGAGTAATGTGTTTTGATATCCAATTCCAACTCGTACAATGAACTTTCGGCCTGATCGACCAAAACCACTTTCGACGGCTTGAAGTGCAAAGCCTGACGCACGATCTCGGATCCTATGGAACCTGCTGCGCCTGTTACAAGCACCACTTTTCCACTCAATTCACGCGCAATATTGCTGCTGTCCAGTTTTATCTGCTCTCTGCTGAGTACATCTTCAATACGCACTGATTTGATCTGAGCTGAACTCAGTTCTCCCTGGATCCATCGATCAACGGGCGGTATCACCTTGGTTTTCAAATTGAGTTCAAGGCAACTATCGATGATCTCTCTTTTTTTCTGACTGTTCAGTTTTTGAATGGAAAGTATCACTTGGGTAATGCCGTTCCTGAGCAAGAACTTCTCATCCAATGCTTTTTTCGGAGAGTAAACAGGCGAACCGATCAGCGACTTTCCCACTTTGGATGGGTTATCGTCGATAAAACCGACCACATTGTACTTACTGGACATTTCATTTTCCAATGTTTGTTTGGTGATGAGCCCACTGCTCCCTGCGCCGTAGATCAGCACATGCGTCTTCAATGTCATCTTGCTACTGACGATCCTGTAATACAGCGCCTTGATCACCAAACGACTGCCGATGAGCAAGAAGATCACAAGCAGAAAATGCACCAAAAGGGTGGCTTTAGAGATCTGATGTACCGGCAATAATTCGCTGGAAAAAAGAGTGGTCGCAGAGAACAAGAACTCCAATAAAAACGCAATGGTTGCTCCTTTGAGGAGTTTATAAGCGTCCTGTTGTCCCGTATGCCGAATAATGCTTGAGTACGACCGGGCGATCAAAAAGCCAATGAGGTAGCACACCAGACTAAAGAAGATCTGCCTGTCCACCAATGTGAATGAGAAATCTCTGAGTTGGTAGGCGGTGGTCAGCAGATGAGCGCACAAGTAGGAAAAGAACACGAAGCCCATGTCCAATCCAAGAATGATCCAACGACTTAAGAAACGGTCAGAGTAACTATCAACGAATTTTCTGATCATATATCTGAGAAAACGGAATGGCAATTTACAGATTCATGCGCAGTCTTCTCTGCTCAATTTTTGAAAGAAACCTAAACCGTTGATGGCATGCTTCCATTTTGACTTCAATATTTTTTGTTTTATATATGCAACAAATTCATAAAAAAATGGCAGAAAATATCACCCCAGGAATGCTTGTAAAAAAGCTCAGAGAAAACATGAACAACAACGGAACCTTGAGATCACTTTTTGCGTCTCAGTTTCTCGGTAAATTGGAAGCAC
>CATILC010000167.1 GCA_949516455.1 Flavobacteriia bacterium
AATATGGTCCGAAAGGGAATTGGCTCGGATCCACGTATTGGCAACAAATTCATTTATCCAGGTATCGGCTATGGAGGCTCCTGCTTTCCAAAAGATGTGAAGGCACTGATCCGCAGCGGCAGGGAACAAGGCTACCGAATGCGCATCCTCGAATCAGTGGAAGAAGTCAATGAGTTGCAAAAGGAAGTACTCTTCGATAAGATCCACGCGCATTTTGACGGAGACCTCAAGGGCAAGATCTTCAGCATGTGGGGGCTGTCTTTCAAGCCCAATACGGATGATATGCGTGAAGCTCCTGCCCTGGTGCTGATCGAAAAACTGCTGAATGCAGGTGCCAAGGTCCGCGCCTACGACCCCGTTGCCATGGAGGAAGCCAAGCACAGCCTTGGAGACAGTATCCACTACGCCAAAGACGAATACGATGCCTTGGTCGATAGCCACGGACTGCTGCTGGTGACCGAGTGGTCCGAGTTCCGCGTACCAAATTGGGACGTGGTCAAAAAGCTCATGAGCGAGCATGTGGTCTTTGACGGACGGAACATTTATGAGCGGGCTGACATCGAAGCCCAATCCTTCACTTACCACGGAATCGGCGTCTGACCATGAAACGAACCCTGATCACTGGAGCAGCTGGATTCCTTGGGAGTCATCTCTGTGACCGCTTTATTTCTGAAGGCTACAAGGTCCTGGGGATGGACAATCTCATTACAGGGGATATGAGCAACATCGAGCACCTTATGGGGCATGAACACTTTGAGTTCTACCACCACGATGTGACCAAATACGTCCATGTGCCCGGAGAACTCGATTACATCCTCCACTTTGCCTCCCCAGCAAGCCCGATCGATTACCTGAAGATCCCGATACAGACCCTGAAGGTCGGTGCCATGGGCACCCACAATCTCCTGGGCCTGGCACTTGCCAAGGGTGCCCGCATCATTGTGGCGAGTACTTCGGAAGTCTATGGCGACCCCATGGTGCATCCGCAAACGGAGGAATACTGGGGCAATGTGAATCCAGTAGGTCCGCGAGGCGTCTACGATGAGGCCAAGCGCTACCAGGAGGCGATCACCATGGCCTACCACACCTTTCATGGGCTGGAGACACGCATTGTGCGCATATTCAACACCTACGGTCCGCGCATGCGCCTGAACGATGGGCGTGTGCTTCCTGCTTTTATTGGCCAGGCTCTTCGTGGAGAAGACCTCACGGTATTTGGGGACGGCTCTCAGACCCGCTCCTTCTGTTATGTGGACGATCTTGTAGAAGGCATCTATCGCCTATTGATGAGCGATTGTCCCGATCCTGTGAACGTCGGCAATCCAGACGAGATCACCATCCGGCAGTTCGCAGATGAGATCATCCAGCTGACGGGAACGGATCAAAAAGTGATCTATAAACCCTTGCCCAAGGACGATCCGACCCAAAGGCAGCCGAATATCAGCAGGGCCAAAGAGCTTTTGGACTGGATACCTCAGGTGGATCGCTCCGAAGGGCTGAAGATCACGTATGATTATTTCAAGAGCCTGCCTGAAGATGTACTCTACCGCGTGGAGCACAAAAACTTCCAGGATTTCAATCAACGGAGAAAGCAGGGATGAGCAAGGGTAAAAAGGTGCTGCTTACTGGCGGCTTGGGCTTCATTGGTTCGCACACAGCCGTGGTCCTCATCGAACGCGGCTACGATCTGGTGATCGTGGACAACCTGAGCAATACTACAGAAGAGCCCTTGGACGGTATTGAAGCCATTACCGGTGTTCGTCCAACCTTCGAAAAAGCGGACTTGAGCCGATCCAACGAAATCGAAGCCTTTTTTACAAAGCATCCAAAGTTTGACGGAGTGATCAATTTTGCGGCATATAAGGCTGTGGGAGAGAGTTACAAGGATCCGCTGAAATACTACACCAACAACATCCAATCCCTGAGTCTGCTCTTGCAGCAATGTGCCCAGCGGCAAATCCCCAAGTTCATCTTCAGCTCTTCCTGCACAGTCTATGGGGAGGCCGAACATTTGCCGATCGACGAAAATGCGCCCATACAGGAGGCCTTGTCGCCTTATGGAAATACCAAACAGATTGGAGAGGAGATCATTCGGGACACCATCGAGGTCCATCCTGAGTTGAATTGCATTTCCCTGCGCTACTTCAACCCGATCGGCGCGCACCCAACGGCAGCCATTGGTGAATTGCCCTTGGGCCCACCATTGAATCTCGTTCCCTTTGTTACGCAAACCGCAGCTGGCATACGAGAGCAACTGCAGGTCTTTGGAGATGATTATGACACAGCAGACGGCACCAACATCCGCGACTACATTCATGTGATGGATGTGGCCGAAGCACATGTGTGTGCGCTGGAAAGACTTTTTGAGGAAAAGAACGAAGCCGCCATGGAGTTCTTCAACCTCGGCACTGGCAAGGGCTCCTCTGTTCTTGAGGTCATCCAGTCATTTGAGAAAGTGAGTGGACAGGCGCTCAATTACCGCATCGTAGAACGCCGGCGTGGAGATGTCACTGCTGCCTATGCGGACACGACAAAAGCCAATGAAGTACTCGGCTGGTGGGCTCGGTACGATCTGGATGATGCCATGCGGGATGCCTGGCGATGGGAAAAGAAGATCAGAAACATCGAATGATGAAAAAACGCATACTCATTACAGGTGGAGCCGGATTCATTGGTTCCCATGTAGTACGGCTCATGGTGAATCGCTATCCGGAATACGAGATCGTCAATTTGGACCTTTTGACCTATGCGGG
>CATILC010000168.1 GCA_949516455.1 Flavobacteriia bacterium
AAGACAAAACACCCTAAACCGAATTTTCTCATGAAAAAGGTTCTCTTGCTCAGCACCTTGTTTTCCCTGGCCCTTACGTTGTCGTACAGCGCTTTTGCTCAGGAAGAAACAGACAGTGCCACCATGGAGCAAACCTCCGATACTGCTGCCATGGAGCAGGAAATTGATTCAGCCGCCGCAATGGAAGAAGCCGCTCCAGAGGAAGCGGTCGAAGAAGTCGTTCAGGCAGAAGTAGCTGAAGATCCTTCCTTCCAACAGATCATCAAGACCAAATTCATTGAAGGCGGACCTGAGTTCATGGGCATCGTTTTGATCGCTCTGATCCTCGGCCTCGCCCTGTGCATCGAGCGGATCATCTATCTGAATATGGCCACGACCAACAATGCGAAACTGCTCGGAGACATCGATGGTGCACTCAGCAGCGGAGGCGTGGAGGCCGCCAAGGAGGTATGCAGAAACACCCGCGGACCGGTGGCAAGCATCTTCTATCAGGGATTGGACCGCATGGAAGAGGGTCTGGAGATGGTCGAGAAATCCATCATTGCCTACGGATCTGTGCAAATGGGCAATCTGGAACGAGGCATCTCATGGATCAGCCTGTTCATCGCACTGGCCCCTATGCTCGGTTTCATGGGAACGGTCATCGGAATGATCGGCGCCTTTGACGCCATCGAAGCCGCTGGAGATATTTCGCCTTCACTGGTGGCGGGAGGTATCAAGGTGGCCCTCCTGACCACTGTATTTGGACTTATAGTTGCCATCATCCTGCAGATCTTCTACAACTACATCGTAGCCAAGGTGGACTCCATTGTCAACAGCATGGAAGACGCATCCATTTCTTTGGTCGATCTGCTTTACAAACACAAGAAGTAAAATGGATACGGCCAAGATTACACGCATCGCGAGTTTTGGGCTGATGGCCATCGGCCTGATCATGCTTGTGAATGTGTTCATCAACAGCGAATCAGCTGTTGGACCTTTCATCCAATTGGGCTACATCTGCACTTTTATTGCAGTGGTGGCTGCAGTGGTATTTTCCGTCCTGAATCTGTTCAAAGGCGGGAATTCAAAGACCACCCTGATCGGTGTCGGCGCAGTGGCAGGTATATTGATCATTGCCTTCCTGGTATCGAGTGGAGCAGACTTCGCTCAATACACCGGCGAGATCGCCGTTACAGAAGGAACCAGTAAGATGGTGAGTGCGGGACTGAATTCGTTCTACATTTTCCTTTTCATCGCTGTGATCAGCATCCTCTACACCGAGGTGAGTAAAGCCTTCAAGTAAGCACACATGGCCAGAAGAGAAGCTCCGGAAATCAATGCAGGGTCGATGGCAGACATCGCCTTCCTGCTCTTGATCTTCTTCCTGGTGACCACCACCATGGATGTGGACAAGGGAATCAGCCGGAAGTTGCCTCCGATCATCGAGGATGAACAGGAGAAGCCGCCGCCCATCAAGGAAAAGAATGTATTCGTTGTTCTGCTCAACTCCCAGGACGGCCTCTTCGTTGAGGACGACTACATGGACATCGAGGACTTGCGCGAAGCCGCCAAGGAATTCATTGACAATTTTGGCAAGAATCCTTTGTCTTCAGACAATCCGAACAAGGCGGTCATCAGCCTGCAAAACGACCGGGGGACATCCTACGAGATGTTCATCGCCGTGCAGAACGAACTGACTGCGGCCTACAACGAACTCCGCGATGAGGAGGCGATGCGCATTCACGGAGTGCTCTACAGCGAGTTGTCCAAGGACGACAAGAAAGAGATCCAAAAGAAGTATCCGATGAAGATATCGGAGGCAGAACCTGTAAGTCTGGGCGGATGAGTAGATTCAAAAGAAAAGGGAAAGGCGGAACGCCTGCCATCTCGACCGCCTCTCTGCCGGACATCGTTTTCATGCTTTTGTTCTTCTTCATGGTGACCACGACCATGCGCGAAGTGACTTTGCTGGTCAAGAACACCAAGCCTTTCGCCACAGAGATCCAAAAGCTCGAGCGGAAATCCTTGGTGGCGTATCTGTATGCCGGTTCGCCCAAAAAGCGTTTGCAGGGGCAATACGGAGGCCAGCCCAAGCTTCAGCTGAACGATTCCTTTGCGGATGTTACGCAGATCGCCCAGTGGGTGGAAACTGAAAAGGAAGCCATCAACGAAGCTGAACGCCCGCTGATGACCGTATCCATCAAAGCGGACCGGGATACCAAGATGGGTTTGATAACGGATATCAAGCAGGAGCTTCGCAAGGCTCAAGCGCTCAAGATCAACTACTCGGTACGCCCGGGTGAGATCTTCTCGGACCAAAAGTGATCCGTTTTCAATAGTACTGAATGAAAAGCCCCGCAAACTGCGGGGTTTTTTAATGGCGCGTATCGCAGCTTATTTTCAGACCATTGAAGACTCAATAGTACCTGTTGTCGGGCTGCACACCCCTCCGCTGAAGGATGTGTCTGAATCCCCACAAGCCCAAACCGGCAACCAGGAACGCGGCGATGGTATAGCCCCATTGTACAGCTTCCCGTTCAGTCAGCAGCTGTTCTATGGGTGCATTCTGCATCTTGATGCTGATGAAAACAGTGGCATTGTTGACAAAGTGAGCCCCAATGGAATACCAAAGGTTACCCGACCAGTGCCTCATGAGCCCGAGTACCAAACCGAAGAAGAACAGCCCGGTGAAGTGGAGCGGCTGGAAGTGGGTGAGCGCAAAAAAGAGAGAAGTCAGTACGATGCCTCCGGGAGCACCCAGACCGCGGATCAGTTCTTTCTGGAGCACCCCGCGGAACATGAATTCCTCAGCCAGGGCGGGCAGGCAGGCAATGAGCAAAAAAGCAAAAAGCCATTCCGCCGCATTTTCAGACATCAGTAAATAGGCCATCTGTTGGTTCATGCTTCTGTGCTCGTCCATCAGATCCGCCCAGAGTTCCCCGGAGAGGACCGACTGCAAAAGCCATTCATTGAAATGGACCAGGGCATCTACCGAATAACCTGCACCCAGAATACACAAAGCCGCGATCAGTAGGAGTACGGGACTGACCTTTCTGTTCAAGCCGACCGTCTCTTCAATGCGCCCGTAGGTAACATAGGCAAAGGCCCAGGGAGCCAGGATGAACACGCCCGAAACGAACAAGACCTGGAGGATCCTGAGGATATTTCGCGCCCCCACCGTGTGGGCCTGCAGTCCGTCGTCACTGACCACATCCTGCAGCGAGACAGATCCCGATCCTGAAGTGAGCATCAGCCCGAGCATCTGCGTCAGGCTGCCGAAAAACAGCACAAGGATGAGCAGAAACATCAGGCGAAAGCCTGTGGAGCGATAGGCGAAAAGACCTTTTGGTATCAAGATGCGCGCTTCCCGTAATTTTGCGCAATATAAACGGACATGGTCAAGATCGGTAACATCGAACTGCCTGACTTTCCGCTGCTGCTTGCACCGATGGAAGATGTCAGTGATCCGCCCTTTCGCAAATTGTGCAAGGAGCAGGGAGCAGATGTGATGTACACCGAGTTCATCTCCTCTGAAGGCCTCATCCGGGATGCCGCCAAGAGCGTACAGAAGCTGGATATTTTCGAATACGAACGGCCCATCGGCATTCAGATATTTGGCAACGAGATCTCCTCGATGGAAAGGGCTACGGAGATCACGACCGCTGCGCAGCCCGATATTCTCGACATCAACTACGGATGTCCGGTCAAAAAAGTCGCGTGCAAGGGTGCTGGTGCCGGTATCCTCCAGGACATACCGAAAATGGTCCGGCTCACGGAGGCCATTGTGCGTTCCACCTCATTGCCGGTCACCGTAAAGACCCGTTTGGGCTGGAACGAACAGACCAAATACATAGTCGATGTGGCTGAGCGCCTGCAGGATGTGGGCATTCAGGCATTGAGCATCCACGGCAGGACGCGGCAGCAGATGTACAAGGGCGAAGCGGACTGGACCCTGATCGGTGAAGTGAAAAACAACCCGAGAATGCACATTCCCATCTTTGGGAACGGCGATGTGGACAGTCCTGAAAAAGCTGTGGCCATGAAGGAACGCTACGGAGTGGACGGCGTTATGGTGGGCCGCGCCACGATCGGTCATCCATGGTTCTTCAGAGAAGTGAAGCACTACATTCAGACCGGCCAGCACCTTCCTCCGCCCACACTGGCTGAACGGGTCGAGGCCGCGCGCAGGCACCTGGAAATGTCTTTGGAATGGAAAGGCGACCACGCCGGCATCGTGGAGATGCGCCGGCACTATGGCAACTATTTCAAAGGACTTCCCCGCTTCAAGGAATACAAGAAGGTTTTGCTGACCTCTTATGAAAAAGAAGAGGTGTTTTCCACGCTGGCCTTGATCTCAGAGATCTACAGCGCTGAAGTTCCTGCCTGATCAGGAAGTGCGAACCACCCCGATCTTGAGCCGCGACACAGCCAACAGGCTGCTGAGCCCACCAAGCACCAAAAGAGTGCAGGTGACCAGGAGCATGTCTTCTGCCGAAATGCGCACCGGATAGGCGTCCACGGCATAGCCACTTCCGAGCTTGAGCAGACCGAATCGATGCTGCAAAGCCACAACCGCAACACCGAGAATCATTCCGCTCACACCGCCGATCAAGGTGATCTGCATGCCCCGCCGAAAGAACAGCCTTCGGATGGAAGAGCGCGGCATTCCGATCGACCAAAGCGTGAACAGATCCCGTCTTTTTTCGACCAGACTGATGGTGATCGCTCCAAGGATGGTGAAGCAGGCTATGGCCAGGGTCAAACTGAGAATGAGATAGGTCATCAACCCCTCGCTCTGTAGGACCTTGAAGACAGTGGCCTGTTGTTCGTCCCGATCGCGTACCCGGAAATCCGGTCCCATCAATTCCATGACCCGCGCCTTGACCGCATCCATGGAGGCGCCCTGGGCCACCTTCACCTCCAAAGCCGAAACCGATGCAGGAAGCTGCAGCAGCTCTCTGCAAAATTCCAGTGAGGTCAAAGCGTAGACGTCGTCAAAATCAGGCTGGATGGAAAAAACGGCCTTAGGGCCCAAGCGACGTGTCCGGTAGGCATCCTGCCACTGACCGGGCCGGGGAATGCCCTCTTTGGGAACAAATACCTGAATGGAACTGCGGGCTTCGTTCAGGTATATGCCCAATTTGTAGGCCAGACCCATACCGAGAAGCAACCCCTCTTCACCAAATTCATAAGCGCCAATGCGGATGCTTTCCTTTACGCCTGTGACCGACGGAAAAGCGGCATCCACTCCTTTGATCATGGCCACCGACTCTCTGTCGCCATAGCGCAAAAAGACTTTCTCCTCCAGCACCTGGGCAACTGTATCCACGCCCTCAAGCAAGCACAAAGCCTCGAAATGCTGCTCTGAGACCTCAAAGTGCTTTCCCTTGACTGCCTCTATTTTGATGTCCGGATCGAATCGATCGTAAAAGGAACGCACGAGGTCCTCCAATCCATTGAAAGCAGACAGCACCACTACCAGCGCCATGGCGCCCACGCAAATACCGATCATGGAAACCTGCTGAATGACCTGCATACTTCCCGACCGTCCCTTGGACTTCAGATAGCGTTGGGCAATGAAGCCGAGTGCACTCACTTGATGGGGTTTTCCCCTTCCCCTCTGATCAGTCGATCGATCTCTTCTTCGTGATCCAGCGAATCATCCAGATGGAAGAACAGTTCCGGCATCTTGCGAAGAGCGCTTCCGTTCCGCTTACTGAGGCCTGTTTTGAATACGCCTTTGTGCTCTTCGATCAGTTGCATGGCTGCCTCTTTATCTGTCAAGGGAAAGATGCTCACATAGACACGGGCAATGGACAGGTCCGAGCTCACCCGAACTTTGGTCACACTGAGCAGGACCCCTCGAAAGTGCTTCTGGCCAAATTGGATGAAGAGTTCTGCCAGATCCTGCTGCAGGGCGCTGGACAGCCGTTTCAGTCGTTCTGACTCCATGCGCTAAAGGTAGACACTATCCCTTCTATCTTTGAGCCGTGGATCCATTCAGGCGCGTTCTCGGTTTCATACGGCCCCACCGGCAGTATCTGATTCTCAACATACTGTTCAATCTGCTGACCGTGGTCTTCTCGCTGTTCTCCATCGGGATGATCATTCCGGCCCTGCAGATCATCATGGGCAGGGAGCCTTCTGCCATGATCGACCTGAACGAGCAGGGACTGCTGAGCGACTTGTTCAATGCTTTTTACCAGAAGATGGCGGAGCTCACGAGTGAACGAGGACAATCCGGCGCACTGGCCTTCGTTTCTGGACTCGTTGTGGTCGTCTTTCTGCTGAAGAACCTGACCCGATATCTCGCGCTGTATTCCGTGGCGCCCTTGCGCAATGGAGTCGTCAGGGATATCCGCAACAAACTGCACGAACACATTCTCCGCCTGCCCATGCGCTATTTTCAGGACAGCCGCAGAGGAGATCTGGTCTCCCGAATGACAGGAGACCTGAAGGAAGTCGAAGGATCATTGATGAATTTCATCGAGGTCATTTTCAGAGAGCCCCTCATGATCCTGGGTTCGCTGGTCGTCCTGGTCAGCATGAGCGGCCGACTGACGCTGCTCGTTTTGATCGGCCTGCCCATCGTGAGCCTGATCATCACCTGGATCGGAAAAAGCCTGAAACGCTCTACGGGACAAGCACAGGAACGGCTCGGAAAATTGATGAGCACAGCAGATGAATCCATTTACGGATTGCGCGTGCTCAAGGCATTTACCGCCGAAGGCAGGCAGCACGGACGATTCAAAAAAGACAACGAAGACCACTTCCGATTGATGAACCGCGTCCTGCGCAAGACCGATCTCGCCTCTCCGATCAGCGAGGTCATGGGCACTTCTTTGATGGCGGTGGTGATCTGGTTCGGTGGAAATGAAGTGCTTCGTTCTGAGCATTTCGGGGCCGAACAATTCATTGCCTACATCCTCTTTTTCTATCAGATGATCACTCCGGCAAAGACATTGTCACGGGCCAATTCCTTCCTGCAGCGAGGTCGGGCAGCCGGGCAGCGCATCTTTGAGGTGCTCGACACGCCAAACCCCATCATGGAGGCACAGGGCCGCAAGAGGATCGAGAATGTTGCATCAGGAGTTCGCTTCGATGCTGTCGACTTCAGCTACGAGGACGACCGACCGGTCCTGAAACAAGTGGCTTTCGATATCCCAAAAGGCCACACGGTCGCATTGGTCGGACAATCCGGCAGCGGTAAGTCCACCCTGGCCCATCTGCTGGCTCGATTCTACGATGTCAAAGGCGGATCGATCCAGATCGATGAAACCGACATACGCGATTTCGAGCTGGAAAGTCTGCGCGGTCTGATGGGCATGGTCACACAAGACAGTGTTCTCTTCCACGGTTCGGTGGCCAACAACATCGCCCTGGGGAAGCCGAATGCTACAGATGAAGAGGTGATCGAAGCCGCTCGGATCGCCAATGCTCATGACTTCATCATGGAACTTCCACAAGCCTACCAAACCAATATCGGTGATTCAGGAGGCAAGCTGAGTGGCGGTCAGCGACAGCGCATTTCCATAGCCCGCGCCATCCTAAAGAATCCAGAGATCCTGATTCTGGATGAAGCCACCTCAGCGCTGGATACAGAGTCCGAGAAACTCGTTCAGGAGGCATTGGGTCGCCTCATGGAGTCGCGGACTTCACTGATCATTGCCCACCGTTTGAGCACCATTCGCTTCGCGGATGAGATCATCGTGCTGGAAGAGGGAATGATCGCCGAACGCGGCACCCACGAATCACTGCTCGAAAAAGAAGGCGTATACGCCAAACTGTGCGCCATGCAAAGCTTTGCCTAATGGATAAGATCGAACACCTCGGGATCGCCGTCGAAGACCTGGAGACCGCCATGAAGACCTACACCGCCCTTTTCGGTGCACCGGCCTATAAGGTCGAAGAAGTTGCGAGTGAAGGCGTGCGAACTGCTTTCTTCAGGTCGGGGCCCAACAAGATCGAGCTGCTCGAAGGCATCGGCACCCAGAACCCGATCAGCAGATTCATTTCCAAAAAGGGAGAAGGCATCCACCATGTGGCCTTTGCTGTGGAAGACATCCGATCGGCCATGGAACGATTGGCCTCAGAAGGATTCACCTTGCTCAATGAAGAGCCCAAGCCGGGGGCCGACAACAAACTCGTGGCCTTTGTCCACCCCAAGGACGCCCACGGGGTGCTGATCGAACTCTGCCAGGAGCGCGCGGATCAGGAATCCCGGGTCGAACGCTTGGACGCCTGAAGCGGATTCGATCGGATCTGCTCCTCGACTTTTCGGTGCATGGCGATCTGTCTTCCCAGATACAACGCTTCCCGGAAGGATCTGTGGTCCGCAGTATGTGCCGCGGCGATGTCGAATGCTGTTCCGTGGTCGGGCGATGTGCGTACCAATGAGAGGCCAGCGGTAAAATTCACGCCCGTTTCAAATCCAAGCATTTTAAAGGGGATCAAGCCCTGATCGTGGTACATGGCCAGAACGCCATCAAATTTTTGGTATTCCTGCGTACCGAAGAACCCATCTGGTGAGAAAGGACCAAAAGCCAATATCTCCTGACGGAAGGCCCGCTCCACTGCGGGCTGAATGATCTCCTGTTCCTCCTTCCCGATGACTCCCTTGTCGCCATTGTGCGGGTTCAGCCCCAAAACGGCGATCCTCGGCCGTTGGATGCCAAAATCATTCTTCAGCGAGCGGTTCAACTGGCTCAGCCGGTTCATGATGCCCTCAATGCTCAAACTGGAGGCCACTTCGCTCACCGGAATATGTCCTGTGACCAATGCGACCCGTAGCTGATCGCTGCACAAGATCATCAGCGCATCCCCCTCGAGTTTGGTTTCGAGATAACCCGTATGCCCGGTGAATCCCTCAGATGCCTGGGCGACGAGCGACTTGTCCAATGGAGCCGTGACCAAAAAATCCGCAGCACCTTCTTCCACTGCCTTACAGGCCGCATCCAAAGAGCGAAGGGTGAATCCGGCCAGTTCGGGATCGGCCACCCCGGCCTGAACGCCTGGCTGCTCCTCCCAGCAATCGATCAGATTGACCTGCCCTTCTTTGATCTTTTCCATGGAACCGGCATTCCAGAGCTGCATTTGAGAAAGGCCCAGCTGCTTGCGCTTGGCTTTGACCACCTCCTGAGAGGCAAAGAGTACCGGAGTGATCATTTCGAGGATGCGGTCATCCGATAAAGACTTGAGAATGACTTCCAGTCCGATGCCGTTCAGATCGCCAACGCTGATCGCAGCGATCTGATTTCTTTTGGGTTCTGTGGTCATTTGCGCTCCTTCAGGAACTGATACAACAGACGAACCCC